>JAFOWI010000190.1 GCA_017425985.1 Bacteroidaceae bacterium
CATTTTTGGGCCAAAAAAAGGGAGAAACCGCGTGGTTCCTCCCTTGTAGTACAAAGTTACAACAAAATTTGACGAAATCCAAATTTGTTAAAACATGTTAATTAACATCCATTAACAAATTAACCCTTCATTTTGCAATCTCACACCCCCGAAAACCCTCGTTTCGCGCAGCGCCAACATCCGGCGCCAAAACCAAAAGGCCGATTTGTTTTGATGCCTAACTCGCTGTGAATTATCTTTGTACAAAGATAGGCGTGCAACAAAAATTTTCAGTCCCCGAGGGGATGCTGTAAAAGATGTCGCTCCGCCTTACGCCGACAAGATAAAAACAGGGTGCACCAACCGAAGTTGACACACCCATTTCGTTTAAGTCTGAACGAATGTAAGAAGAATGATTAAGCTTCAGCAGCTTCTTCTGTTGCTTCTTCAGCAGCAGGAGCTTCTTCTGCAGCCTTAGCAGCGGCAGCAGCAGCCTTCTTTTCAGCTACCTTTTCAGCGATCTTCTTGTTTACTTCCTTTTCAGCTTCGAGGCGAGCAGCAGCAGCAGCCTTCTTTTCAGCAGCAGTCTTGTCTGCAGCCTTAGCAGCCTTAGCAGCCTTTTCCTGCTTCCAAGCTTCGAACTTAGCCTGAGCAGCAGCTTCGTCGAACGCGCCCTTACGAACACCACCCTTAAGGTGCTTCATGAGGTAAACGCCTTCTGCTGAAAGGATGATACGAACTGTGTCAGTAGGCTGAGCACCACACACGAGCCAGTGAAGAGCACGTTCGAAATTCAAATCTACTGTATCAGGGTTAGTGTTGGGGTTGTAAGTACCAACCTTTTCAGTAAACTTACCATCGCGTGGAGCTCTTACGTCTGCGATCACGATGCTGTAGAAAGCATAGCCCTTACGGCCGTGACGCTGCAATCTAATCTTAGTTGCCATTTTCTTAAAAAATTTTAATTAATAGGTTTGAATTATGCTACCATCTCGTGATAGCGGGTGCAAAATTACGACTTTCTATCCAACAAAACAAAAATCTCTGACATTTTTTATCAAATTCCGAAGCAAGTAGATATAATTGGCATCTGTTTACATTTTTTTAAGGTCGCAAATGCGCTCATTTAACAAATAGATTGTAACTTTGCATAGTTAAAAAGTCGCAATCTGCAGCGACAACATTCAACAAACTCGAAAATATTTTATTTTTTATAAAGACTATGAAGAAATTCGTATTTTGCGCAGTAGCCCTCGGTGTTGCTGTATCGTTCACATCTTGTAAATCAAAGGAAGATTACTACCGCAGAGCTTATGAAGAAGCTAAGAGCCAGGAGGCTGCTGTAGCTCAGCAAACCAAAGCCGTTGTCGTAACGCCTACAACGAAGAATCAGGTGGTTCCCGTTCCTACAAACACAACAACTACTCCCGTTGACTTGAGCGGCACACGCACAATCGAAGGCGGAGTCACTGTCGTAAGCGGCAATCAGTTGAAGGACTTCAGCGTTGTCGTTGGTAGCTTCCAGACTCAGGCTAATGCTGAAACTTTGAAAGAACTGCTCCAGTCTAAGGGCTACGACTCACGCGTCATCAAGACCAACGAAACCATCAACGGCCACACTGGCTGGTTCCGCGTAATCGCAGCATCGTATGCCGACAAGGCTTCAGCCGCTCAGCTCCGCGATCAGATGAAGGGCGATTATCCCGGTGCATGGTTGCTCTACAACAAGTAATCAATCGCTAACGAACTAACCATTCACGAGTTAGCGAGTTAATATAAAAAAGTGTTGACGAGTTAACGAGTTGGAGGTGCTGTAGGACTATGGCGCAACATCAACTTGTTAACTCGTCAATACGTTTCAAAAATCCACCCCTCAACCACACAATAGAAATGAGCACCAAGCATTCGCTCTTAGGTTCAAGCGTTGAAGAACTCAAAACCATCGCCACAGATTTAGGACTACCGGCTTTTGTGGGCAAACAGATTGCCGGATGGATTTATGGAAAGCACGTCGCCACGATTGAACAAATGACCAATCTCTCAAAGGCGGCACGCCAACAACTCGCTGAGCACTACGAAATAGGATGCTCAGCACCGGTTGACGCTCAACGCTCGGTAGATGGCACTATCAAATACCTCTACCGCACAGCCAACGGCGACTACATCGAAACCGTGTACATCCCCGACGGCGACCGCGCCACGTTGTGCGTCAGCTGCCAGGTGGGGTGCAAGATGGGGTGCAAATTCTGCATGACGGGCCGTCAAGGCTACGTCGCATCGCTCTCAGCAGCCGACATTCTCAACCAAATTTATTCACTGCCCGAACGCGACCGACTGACGAACATCGTATTCATGGGTCAGGGCGAGCCGTTCGATAATCTCGACAACGTACTACGCGCCACAGAAGTGCTCACAGCTGATTGGGCTTATGGATGGAGCCCCAAGCGCATCACCGTTTCGACCGTAGGCTTGGCAAAGGGACTTGTGCGCTTCCTCAGCGAAAGCAAGTGTAGCCTTGCCATCAGTCTGCACCACCCCATTCCCTCCGACCGCAAGGACATCATGCCGGCAGAGCGCGCATTCTCGATAACAGAGTTGATTGAAGTGCTCAAGGGCTACGACTTCTGCCGTCGCACGCCGCGCGACCCCAATGCACCCAAGCAACGCCGACTGACGTTTGAATACATTGTCTTTGGCGGGCTCAACGATTCAAAGCGCCACGCCGACGCACTGCTCACACTGCTGCGCGACCTGGATTGCCGCGTGAACCTCATCCGCTTCCACACCATCCCCGACACGCCCTTCCGCAATGCCGACGAAAAAACCATGCTCTGGATGCGCGACTATCTCACCGAGCACGGACTCACCACAACCATTCGTGCTTCGCGTGGACAAGACATCTTTGCCGCATGCGGACTGCTGAGCACAAAGAAGCAGCAAGAAGAAAAATCGCTGCAAACAACTTTTGAAAACTAACAGGACACGACTACCACAAAACTCGTGACCGTCAACAATACATAAACCTATGAACATCATATCAGAAATGAATGAAGACACCACATACGAAGTGCCTTCATCAAAACGCGCCATCCGCGTAGCCATTACGCACGGCGATACTAACGGAGTGGGCTACGAACTCATCTTCAAAACCTTTGCCGAACCCGACATGTTCGACCTCTGCACGCCTATCGTATATGGTTCGGCAAAAATTGCAGCCTACCACCGCAAAGCTATTAACAGCGAAACCAACTATCGCGTCATCGAACAAGCCGAGGAAGCACTCCCCGGTCAGCTCAACCTGCTGAATTGCTTTGACAAAGAAATCCTCATTACATTAGGCCGCCCCAGTACCGACGCCGGCGAAGCAGCATTCGTTGCGCTCGAAGCAGCCGTTGCCGACTTGAAAGCCGGTAAGGTCGATGTGCTCGTAACAGCCCCTATCAACAAAGCCACTATCCAGAGCGAAAGCTTCAACTTCCAGGGCCACACAGAATATCTTCAGTCGAAAATGGAGGGCGAGTCGCTCATGATTCTGACCAACGAAATGATGCGCGTAGCTTTGGTCACAACCCACCTCGCGGTTAAAGACATAGCAGCAGCTATCACAAAGGAGGCTGTTGAAAAGAAGGTACGCCAGCTCTACAGCGTGTTGCGCCACGACTACCTCATCTCAGCTCCGCGCATTGCAGTGTTCGGTCTGAATCCCCACAACGGAGATGCAGGTGCCATCGGCACTGAAGACGACGAAATCATCGCTACCGTCATCCGCGAGCTTCAGGAAGGCGGCATGCCCGTGTTCGGTCCTTACAGCGCCGACGGATTCTTTGGCGCGGGCCACTTCACAAAATTCGACGGCATTCTCGCCATGTACCACGACCAAGGACTTGCTCCCTTCAAAGCGCTCTCTATGGAGGACGGCGTGAACTATACGGCGGGATTGGAATTTGTTCGCACCTCGCCCGACCACGGCGTGGCATACGACATCGCAGGCAAGGGCATCGCCTCGGAAAGTTCGTTCCGCCAAGCACTCTATGCGGCCATCGACATCTACCACAATCGCAAAATCGACCACGAAGCTACACAAAATCCCTTGCCAAAACTCTACAAGGACCGCCGCGAAGACGAACGCCGCAACTTCAATTCGCGCCCCGAAAAGCGTACGACGGATGAGTAGCATCAAGCAATTTGCAATCATCGCTGCCGGCGAAGGAAGCCGGTTGAGCCAGGAAGGTATAACGCTTCCCAAACCTTTGGTTTCGCTGCATGGCGAACCCATGATTGACCGCCTCGTACGTATCTTCATAACAAACGGCGCGGACCACATCGTTGTCATCGCCAATCCGCAACAACAACAAACAATCCCTCATTTGCAATTATTGGCAAAGCGTTACCCTGCATGCAAATTCGACATTGTAGCAAAAACAACGCCGAGTTCCATGCACTCCTTCGAGGTCATCGCGGACAATCTTGACGATGCACCATTTTGCCTCACCACGGTGGACACAATCTTTGCAGAAGCCGACTTCACAGCTTACCTGGACTACTGTAGCAAGCAATCCGGAACCGATGGCGTGATGGCTGTGACCGACTACATTGATGACGAGAAACCGCTCTACATCGACATTGATGCGCAAGGAAACATCCTTGATTTCTGCGACGAGCAAGGACGCTGCACGCACATTTCGGGAGGTATTTATACACTTAAACCTCAAGCGCTCGCAACACTTCGTCGATGCATCAACGAGGGACAACATCGCATGCGCAACTATCAGCGCGGACTAATTGCCGACGGACTTCAGCTAAAGGCATTCAAGTTCTCTAAAATTCTGGACGTTGACCATGCCGGCGACATTGCGAAAGCCGAAGAATTCTTAGCAACCCATTAAACCGATGAACATTCTTTGCATCCGGCGCGCACATCGGTTTTCACCGTCGTCGGTCGAACGCGATGCGCAAATTATGCAGAGCGTCGCTGCGCTTCTGCAAAAGGCGGAGCACCATGTCGTAACTTGTGCGGAAGAAAATGTGCCGGAGTTTATCAACCAATGCTCATGGGATTGCATCGTGAGCATGACACGCTCCGAAGCTGCGCTCACATTACTTGCTCAGGCTGAGCAACACGGCATACGTATCCTAAATTCGCCCTCTACGCTGCTCAAATCCGACAGAGTAAACCTCACCACACGCTTACTAACACAGCAGATTCCGATGCCGGCAACAACCTTTGTTAGACATCCCAACACAGCTCAACTCCCCTTTCCCTATTGGGCAAAACGTGGAGGAGCAGGCGCTGAAACAAAAAGCGACGTTGTCTTTATCGAAAGCGCAGAGCAATTGCGTAGCCTTCCCTATGTGAGCGAAGAATACATTGCCGTGGCACATGCCGAGGGCGACCTCATCAAATTCTATGGTGTGGCAGGCACAGCGTTTTTCCACTACTACTACCCCACTGCCGCAACCGATGGATTTTCAAAATTTGGTTTAGAGCGCATCAACGGGCGTCCGGCCTATCATTCGTTTGACGAAACTACGTTCAAGTCCATCGCCGCTCATGCCGCAAAAGCCGCAGGTTTCGATATCTACGGAGGCGACGCTATCATCACTGCTGACAATAAGATTTTGGTCATAGACTTCAATGATTTCCCAAGCTTTGCCAACTGTAGGACAGCTGCTGCCGAAGCTATTTTTCAACGTATAAACAATTATGGCGAACGAACTTAAGTCCACCTTCAAAAGCAACGACACGGAAGAATGGCTCGACATCTACTTCACCCGCCCCATCGGTTTGCTGTGGGCACGCCTGTTTCGCAGCCTTGGCATTCATCCGAACGTCGTCACCATCCTCAGCATCATCCTCGGCATTGCAGCTGGTATCTGCTTCTATTTTCCCGACTACGTGCACACCATCATTGGAATCTTGCTACTGATGTGCGCAAACTTTTATGATTCGGCAGATGGACAGCTCGCCCGCATGACGGGACAAAAGACACGCATGGGACGCATGCTCGACGGATTCGCTGGCGACGCATGGTTCTTCACCATCTACGCAGCCATCTGCCTGCGCCTGCAAGGCGAAGCAATGCCATTCGGAACTAATGAAACTTGGGGACTATGGATTTGGATGCTCGCCACCCTTTCGGGCTTAAAATGCCACGCTCAGCAGTGTCGCCTGGCCGACTATTACCGCAACATACACCTGTGGATAATCAAGGGAGAAGCCGGCAGCGAACTCGACAACAGCGCGACGCTCAACAAAGAATACAACTCGCTCAACTGGCGCAACGATACATTGTGGAAACTGTTCCTCTTCTTCTACAAGCGCTATACGAAAGCCCAGGAAGAGAGTACACCCGCCTTCCAACGCCTTCGCTCCCACATCATCGAGACAAACGAGTTTACGGCAAAACAGCGCGCCGCCTTTAGAGCAGGAAGTCTTCCGCTTATGAAATGGACAAACATCTTGACTTTCAACACGCGCGCCATTATCCTCTACCTATCACTGCTCATCATGCAACCGTGGATTTACTTCGTAGCAGAAATAATAGTGTTCCAGGCCCTATATTATTATATGAGGCGAAAGCACGAAAATCTCTGCAAACAAATGCTCCAAACGCTATCCTGAACCTCCTGCAAAAACAACAATGTTTCACTAATTTAATAATTCTATGATGAAAAAATTATTTTTCTTAGCAATCCCCGCTCTTGTTGC
>JAFOWI010000191.1 GCA_017425985.1 Bacteroidaceae bacterium
GCCAAAAAAAGGGAGAAACCGCGTGGTTCCTCCCTTGTAGTACAAAGTTACAACAAAATTTGACGAAATCCAAATTTGTTAATAGATGTTAATTTAACAGTCGTTAACAATTTCGCATTCTTTTTGCTATCCATAATTTTCAAAAGCTACCATTTAGAGCGAAGTAAACTCGGGTCGTCGAACCCCAAAAACCGACTCCGCTTGATGCCATATTCGCGAAGATTTATCTTAATACGAAGATGGATTTACGATAGCAATTTCGGGACATTGCGGACAACTTACTTATCGTCGCCGAGTTCGACAGTGAAACTCTTGTTGAGTCCGCTCTGTGTTTTGGCACGAATCCAGAGTACGCGGTCGGTTGAGAGATTAGCCTGCTTCACGGCTTCTTCCCAGTCGGCAACGGTGCGGAGCTGGCGGTCGTTGACCTGAAGAAGGATGAGTCCCTTCACGATACCCGCCTGCTTCATCTTGCCTTCGCGCAGATGCTTCACCACGAGTCCGTGTGTGAGGTTGAGTGCCTGCTTGTCGCGCGCAGAAAGCTCTTCGAGGGCGATGCCCATCTTGTCCTGGTCCACCTTACTGAGGACTTCGGTTGTGCCCTGAGCGTTTTTGAGCGTTACGGTCACGGTGCTCACCTTCTTATCGCGCAGGTAAGTGACCTTCACCTTGTCACCGGGGCGATGCGTAGCGAGGGCTTCTTGGAGTTCGCCCGACTTTGTGATTTCCATCTTGTCGATGTGCGTGATGACGTCGCCTTCCTTGATTTCAGCATCGTCGGCCGAAGATTCGGGCGTCACTGCCACGACGTAAATACCGTTTACGGTTCCGAGGTCAAGCTCCTTGCCGCGTTCTTTCTGCTGCTCTACGTAGTCGGCCACAACCTGATACTGCACGCCGAGCACGGCACGCTGCACATTGCCAAAGTTGCGAAGGTCATCGACCACACGCTGCATGATGGACGTGGGGATGGCAAAGCCGTAGCCGCTGAACGAACCTGTGCGCGAGTAGAGCATGGCGTTGATACCGATGAGTTCGCCCTTGGCATTGACGAGTGCTCCGCCCGAGTTGCCGGGATTGATGGCAGCGTCGGTCTGAATGAAGGATTCGATGCCGCCCGTTGCATTGAGCGTGCGCGCCTTAGCTGATACCACGCCTGCCGTAACGGTTCCCGTGAGTCCGAAAGGATTTCCGATGGCTAAAACCCACTCGCCAAGGCTTGCTTTCGACGAATCGCCCACCTTGATGGCGGGGAGGTCGTCAGCCTCAATCTTAATCAGCGCAAGGTCGGTGGTTTCGTCAAGTCCGATGATGCGCGCCTTGAATTCGCGATTATCGTTGAGCTTCACGAGGAGTTCGTCGGCCTCGGCAACGACGTGATTGTTTGTCACGATGTAGCCATCCTCAGTGAGGATAACGCCCGAACCTGCTCCGCTGCGCTTAGGCGTTTGGATTTGGCGTTCGCGCTGCTGGCCCGGAGCTTGTCCGAAAAATTCGCTGAAAAAATCGTCGAACGGGCTGCGATAAGGCACGGACTGCACCTTGGCATTCGTTGTGACCTTGATATACACTACTGAATTTACAGCATGTTCGGCTGCATAAGTGAGGTCCACGCGCTCAGTCGTGGGCGCCTGTGAGCAGGCTGTTTGCACCGTCATGGGCATCAGCAACACGCCTGCTGAGAGAATCAATTGTTTTAGCATAGTTTTTATGATTTATGTGATTAAAGCCTGAATCGGAGTGAGCAGCCGTTTGGTAAGCGTGCTACTCATTATTATATATATGTAAGAAGAACTACTGCTTGAGCGCCTTGAGCAGACTGTAAGCCTTGTAGATGCCCAACTCCCCTGCCCTGCTGAGGTCGGCTTCGGCCTCGTCGTACAAAGCTTCGTCGTACTTCAACAAAGCTCGGTTGAAGTAAGCAGGAGCCAGGAGTGGGTCAAGCCTGAGCGCAGCATCGTAGTCGGCAAGCGCTTCGGAACGGCGCCCTTGCAACGCATAGATTACGGCACGATTGTAGTAGGCAGGCGCCCACTCCTTGTTGGTAAGTCCGAGCAGGAGGTTGGCATCGTTCTCAGCCGTAGCGAGAAGAATGCGCCGCGCAGGCTTGTCGCCGGCATCGGCTTGCGCAAGTTGCCAATTCACGGAGCACCGCTGTAGCACAGCACAAACAGAAGTAGAGTCGGTCATCACTGCACCTTTGGCGTCGTCGAGCGCATCGGAGAAGTTGTAGCGCTGCGACTGAATGACAGAACGCAACACCAAGGCATCGGCAAGCGTAGGTCCCTCAAGCAGGGTGTAGAGTTGCTCAGCCATACGCTCGTAGAGCGAGGGTGCCACCTGCGGAACGCTTTGCACAGACACAACCAGGCGAAGGGGCAGCACGCGGTGGGCGTTGATACGCGCCACTTCGGAGTGGAAGTATTCGCTCTGAGCCGACTCGGCGAGTTGCAACTTTATCAGTCCCATAGGTTCGCGCTCCGTCTGCAGATTTTGTACGCGGCCAATGAGTTCGTTGAGCAACGTATGCACGGTGTCTTCCTCTTCAACAAGCTGTTGATAGTTCTCCAGCGACTTTTCTGTGCGGGTAATTACTTTCTTTACAGGCGCAGCACTCTGCTTGCCAAAACGAAGGTCGAGTCCGGCGCGTTGCACGAACGCTTCGTCGCGCTTAGCAGCACGCTCATCACCAAGACGACGCAGGCACTCGGCGCGCAACATGTAGCCGTAAATGAAATTCGGAAAGTCCTTGATGAGCAGAGTGAGGTCGCTCACGGCCGTTTGAAAATTGCCGGTTCGCTCCATAAGCAATGCGCGGTTGTAGCGCGCAAGGGTGTTGGTGGGTTCTTCAGCAAGCACGTAATTGAAATCTTCAATCGCCTCATTATCACGTCCTACCGTTGCGAGTAGCAATCCGCGGTTGTAGTGAGCCACGAAATGATGGGGAATGTAAGAAAGCACGCGATTGTAATCGGCTATCGCCTCGTCGTAGCGATTCACAGCGTGGCGCGCCTGAGCTCTCATCATGTAGTGCTCGCCCCACGTGGGTTCTAAATCTACTGCCTGGGTGAAACAAGTGTCGGCCATCTCGTATTCATCAACAGCCAACGCCAAACGTCCACGTAAGCTCCATGCACCAGCTTCGCGCTGCGTGATGGTCAGCAGGGAGTCGGCCCACGCTATCGCTCCGAGCGTATCAGCACGCTGCAGGCACAACTGGCTGCGCACCATGTAGGCTCGGGTGTGGAGCGGAGCCAGTTTCATCAGTTGTACAATGTCGGCCTCAGCCTCGGCATAGGCTTCTTCCTCCATGAGGCAGAGGGCGCGATTATAGAGTGCGGTCTGCTCCGTAGGTTCGTCCTTGAGCACTGCTGCATAATCGGCTGCCGCCCCTTTCATATCCTTGTTATGTATGCGGCAAAGCCCTCTGAGCTGATAGACCTCCGTGAGATAGGGATTGCGCTCAAGACACTTGTCGCAATCAGCCTCGGCTCCTAAGAAATCCTCAAGGTTGAACTTAGCGTATGCGCGGTAATAATAAGGCTTGTCGAGGTAAGGCTTTGTTTCAATCACCTTATTAAAATAGCGAATGGCTGTAAGATAATCGTCGAAGTAGAGCGCGTGGCGCCCCATCAACGTCACTTGCTCCGTATTGATTTGAGCCAACAACGCCAAGGGCAACATGCAGCATATAAACAATATCCTTCTTAGCATAATATATATAGAGGAAAAAACTCGCAAAATAAAATCAAAAACAAGCGTCCTCGTCGGCTTGCGGTTGCAAAGTTAAACAAAGAGAATAAGAAACTTTGGATTTTAATATTTTTTAAATGTGAAAAAATCAAAGTTCGCCATTTTTCATGAAACGCGCATTTGTTTTTCCACACTCAAACTTGCGGGAACAAAAAAAGTACAAGAGTCAAGCTCTTGTACTTTCATATTTTACGAATAGATTGCCTCACATAAAGTTGCGAACGGCAATCTTTTACTTTAGCTACTTACTTGATTCGGTAAGAACAATTCACCTTGCCCTTCATGATGGCATTCAACTTGCTCTTCACCATCTGCTTGCGCAGAGGTGCGATGCGGTCGGTGAAGACCTTACCATCAAGATGGTCGAACTCGTGCTGCATGACGCGTGCCAGGAAACCTTCCACCCACTCGTCGTGCGCCTCAAGATTCTCGTCCAACCACTGAACGCGGATACGCGCAGGACGCTTCACAGGTTCATGGATTCCGGGGAGCGAAAGGCAACCTTCTTCCTGGCTGACCATTTCAGAATCATCGACCTCTACGATATGAGGATTGATGAAGGCGTGAAGATAACCTTCGTACTCGGGGTGGTCTTCCTTCAAATCGTCAAGACCAATGACTGCCAGGCGAAGCGCTTTGCCAATTTGAGGAGCAGCCAAGCCCACGCCTTCGGAACGCTTCATCGTTTCGTACATATTCTGAATGAGCTGCTGAAGGTCGGGATAAGTAGTGGGGTCGAAGTCCTCGCACTGCTTGCGAAGAACAGGCTGACCGTATGTATAAATAGGTAAAATCATAAGTATCTGTTATTTTTATATGAGGAATTGAGACTCGCGGCTCGCCATGTAGTCCTGCAGAATAATGGTTGCCGCAATTTCGTCCACAAGTGCTTTGTCACGACGGCGTTTCTGCCCGATGCCGCTTTCGAGCATTGTGCGATGAGCAAGCACAGAGGTGAAACGTTCGTCGTAGAACTCCACCGGAATTGCCGGCAGAGCCTTGCGTAACTCGCCAACAAAACAGCGCACGCGCTGCTGGTTTTCAGAAGCCTCGCCCGTGGTTTGCGTAGGTAGTCCGACAACAAAGCGCTCCACTTCCTCCTTCGCACAATAATCTACGAGAAACTTCAGCAGTTCCTTCGTTTCGACAGTGCAAAGTCCGTTGGCAATGAGCTGCAACGTATCGGTCACGGCAATCCCTGTGCGCTTCTTGCCATAATCTATAGAAAGCAAACGAGCCATAATTTGAATCGATTTAGTAGAGGAGAGATGAGAGTGGAGAGATGAGAGACCATCCGGATGGTTAGTTGTACTCCGTACTCTGAACTCTGTACTCTATTAATACGCTCTACTTAATAAACTCTTCGCCGCCCATATAAGGTTGCAACGCCTTAGGAATGCGGATGCCTTCGGGAGTTTGATTGTCTTCAAGGAGTGCAGCTACGATGCGAGGGAGCGCAAGGGCTGAACCATTGAGCGTATGGCAAAGGTGGATTTTCTTTTCGCCATCGCGGTAGCGACACTGCAAGCGGTTTGCCTGATAAGAATCGAAGTTAGAAACCGAACTTACTTCCAACCAACGCTGCTGCGCTTCAGAGTAAACTTCGAAGTCGAAGCAAGTTGCTGCTGTAAACGACATATCGCCACCGCAGAGGTGAAGGATACGATAAGGGAGTTCCAACTTTTCGAGCAAGCCTTCAACGTGTGCAAGCATTTCCTTGTGGCTCTCAGCAGAATGTTCGGGCGTGTCGATGCGCACGATTTCAATCTTTGAGAATTCGTGGAGACGGTTCAAGCCGCGCACATCCTTACCATAAGAACCTGCTTCGCGACGGAAGCACTGCGTATAAGCACAATTCTTGATGGGCAACTCCTTTTCGCTGAGGATAACGTCGCGATAGATATTCGTCACGGGCACTTCGGCTGTAGGAATCAAATAGAGATTGTCGGCTGTACAATGGTACATCTGTCCTTCCTTATCGGGAAGCTGACCTGTGCCATAACCCGAAGCCTCGTTGACAACAGTGGGGGGCATTACTTCAACATAGCCACTCTTGCGCGCTTCGTCGAGGAAGAAGTTGATGAGTGCACGCTGCAAGCGTGCTCCTGCGCCGATATATACGGGGAAACCGGCGCCCGTAATCTTCACACCGAGGTCGAAGTCAATCAGATTGTACTTCTTCGCGAGGTCCCAATGGGGCACCTTGTCGCCTACTTCGGCAGCAACAGCTTCTTCGGCACGGGGACTCATCTTCACCACCACGTTGTCCTCTGCTGAGCGTCCTTCGGGCACTTCGTCGTAAGGAAGGTTGGGAATCGTATAGAGCTGGAGCTTAAGCTGTTCGGCAGCTTCAGCCATCTTCGCTTCGAGCACCTTTGTTTGCTCCTTAATGTCAGCCACCTGCTGCTTTGCTGCTTCTGCCTCATCCTTCTTGCCCTCCTTCATCAAACCACCGATGTTCTTTGAGAGCACCTTGATTTGTGCGAGCAAATTGTCGAGTTCGGCCTGCGCAGCCTTGCGTTCGTTATTGATTTCGAGCACGCGATCGATTGCTTCAACAGCGCCTCCGAAGTGCTTCTTCTGCAAACCGCGAATCACGGCTTCCTTATTATCAAGAATTTGTTTAATCGTAAGCATAATTTCTATCGTTTTTTAATTATTTTCTTTCAATCGGCAAAGTTAATAAAAAATCGTTGGATAACTTGCACTTGCAAAAAGTTTTGTCGCACCACTCATTATATAATATAGTATTTCCTCTATTTTAAGAAAAAAGAAGGGTGCGCCAAATTGAAATGACGCACCGATTATAACAACTTTTGATAGAGAACAGAGAACAACTGATAGAGTACAGAGAAAAGAGTACAGAGTACAACTGACAGAGAACAGAGTACAACTGCCGTGCGGAATGCAAGCAAGCGTTTTATCAAACTGTGCGAAATGCAAGCAAGCGTTCGACTCTAACTTTACTCGTCTACTCGTACCTGTCAACTCGTCTACTAATTCATCAAATACGCCTTCAGAGCTTCGAGCGTAGGAGCCATTTGAATGCTCTGTTTTTCGCCCTTCATGAATTCCTGAAGTTTCTGAGGAATTTCGATTTCCTCACCAATAATTTGCTCGATTGTATCCTTGAACTTCGCGGGGTGCGCCGTTTCGAGGAACACACCGACTTCGCCCTCCTGCAACCCCTCAACGAGCGACTGATAACCACACGCGCCATGGGGGTCGAGGAGGTAACCTTCTTCGTTCCACACGCGCTTGACGCAAGCAGCAATCTGCTCGTCAGTATAGGCAGCACCACTCAGTTCCTTGCAGATAGCAGCATGACTTTCGCCGTAAAGGTCAAGTATGCGGGCAAAGTTGCTGGGATTGCCCACGTCCATTGCATTGGCGATGGTCGAAACCGAAGCACGGGGTTCGTAACTGCCTGTTTGCAGATATTTATAAACAATGTCGTTGCTATTGTTTGCTGCAATGAAGCGCTTGATGGGAAGTCCCATGTGCTTGCCAAAGAGTCCGGCAGTGAGATTGCCGAAGTTGCCACTCGGCACTGCCACTACCATCTGCTGCTCCTTACCCATGCGCTTAAGCTGTGCGTAAGCGTTGAAATAGTAGAACGCCTGAGGGAGGAAACGGGCAATGTTGATAGAATTGGCACTCGTAAGCTTGAGACGACGGTTGAGTTCTTCGTCCATAAACGCAGCCTTCACCATTGCCTGACAATCGTCGAAGCAACCATCTACCTCGATGGCTGTAATGTTCTGCCCAAGCGTTGTAAACTGCTTTTCCTGAATTTCGCTTACCTTACCCTTGGGGTACAACACATAAACATGAATACCCGGTACACCGAGGAAACCGTTTGCAACAGCGCTACCCGTGTCGCCCGATGTAGCAACCAACACGTTTACCTGCTTGTGTTCATCGCTCTGAATGAAGTGAGAAAGCAGGCGCGCCATGAAGCGTCCGCCAACATCCTTGAAGGCGAGTGTGGGTCCGTGGAACAATTCGAGCGCATAAATATCCTTGCTCACCGGCACAACTGGAGTGTCGAAACTGAGTGTGTCGTTGACAATGGCGCGCAATTTATCGGCTGGAACATCTTCGCCGAAAAAGGCTTCAGCCACGTGGAAAGCGATTTCCTGAAAACTGAGTGTATCGATTGTGTCGTAAAACGATTGCGGAAGAGGTTTAATCGTCAGGGGCATATATAAGCCGCGGTCGGCTGCGAGTCCGGTTACAACTGCTTCTTCGAGCGACACGTCGGCTACTTGTTTATTGGTGCTATAGTATTTCATATATATAATTGAGGTGTTTTTTAGAGTACAACTGATAGAGAACAACTAATAGAGTACAGAGAACAGAGTACAACTGCCGTGCGGAATGCAAGCAAGCGTTCGAGTCAAACCATCTTGTCTACTATATTGAGGTTGTGAGCTTATGAGGTTTTAAGGTTTTGAGGTTATAAGGACTATGCAGCGTGCAAGCAAGCGTTCGAGTCTAACCTTCTTGTCTACTCGTACCTATCAACTCGTTTACTAATTCATTTACAATTCATGAATGCATGTATAAATTCATCGCGCTGGAGCAAACCGTAACTACCATCCAGGGCAGCCACTTCGTCAAAGGTCTGAACATCGTCGGACGCTATCGTGGGATGCCAGATAAGGAAGGGTACAGGCTCAGCTGTATGCGTGCGCAGACTGCAAGGCGTTGGATGGTCGGGCAGAATGGCTATCGCCACGGGCTCGTCCCACGAATTTACGGCTTCGAAAATGGGCTGCACCACACGGCGGTCGAGGTCTTCAATCGTGCGCTTCTTCAGCTCAATGTTGCCTTCGTGTCCGGCCTCGTCGCTCGCCTCGATGTGGAGATACACAAAGTCCTGCTGCTCCAGTGCTTCGAGCGCCACGGCAACCTTGTTTTCGTAGTTTGTATTATAGAGTCCGGTTGCACCTTCAACGTCGGGCGTTTCAAAACCTGCGTAGTGACCAATGCCACGAATGAGGTCAACGGCTGAAATAACTGTACCCGAATTTACCTCAGGAAATTTTTCACTGAGCAATTCCATCTTCGGACGATAACCACCGCCCCAGGGCCAGATGCTATTAGCAGGGTCTTTACCCTCGCTGATGCGGCGCAAGTTCACGGGGTGGTTTTTCAGCACCTCCTGCGAACGCAGAATGAGTTCGTTGATAATATCTGCCGTTTCCTGCGCCTCGGGCACATCGGCTTGCACCATTCTTGGGCGGAAAGGCTGTCCGGGCACATCGTGGGGAGGCGTACACGAAATACGCTTGTCGCCACCCTTTATGACGAGCAAATGGCGATACTGAATACCAGTGTGGAAACGCACACGGTCGTTGCCCAACTCGGCCTGGAGCGCCTGCACAAGTTCGTCGGCTTCCTCCGTTGAAATATGACCTGCAGAATGATTTTTGATGCAATCGTCAGCAATGCAAATGATGTTGCAACGCAGGGCAAGCTCGCCGGGTTGAAGTTCTACACCAATGCTTGCTGCTTCGAGCGGACCGCGACCTTCGTACACCTGCGTAAGGTCGTAACCAAGCACAGACATATTCGCAACCTCGCTACCCGGATGGAAGCCAGGTGCTACGGTCACAAGGCGCCCCGTCCTCCCTCGACGCGCCAACTCATCCATATAGGGAGTTTCTGCCGCCTGAAGAAGTGTCTGTCCGTTAAGTGCTTTGATGGGCCAACCTGCCATACCGTCGCCAAGAATAATTATGTGCTTCATAATGGAAATATGTATTTAGACGTCGCAAGGAAAAATAAACAGTCCTACACTGACGATGAAAATATGTAAATGGGGAAAATGGATAATACTCCTTCTGCCGAATGCCAATAACGACATTACTGCACAGCAACACCTGTTGAAACAGGTTGCTCCGTGTGTACAGAGAAATACAATATAAAAATACGAAAAATGCGTTTCACGTAGAAACACGAAAAAAGCCCCTACCCTCGAAGGGTAGTGGATGTCCCAGCGCCAGAAGTAGTAGTTGCGATATGTAAGAAGAACTCGCTCATTACAGTTACTGCGTTTAGGATTTGTGTTTGCGCTGAAGGCGCGGGGTGTTTCTCAAAAAAAATGAGAAATACACCTTCCGCCACAGCTTTGTCTTAGTTTAGTTTGTGTTTGTGTAAAAAAGTGGCAGGCTTCATTGCTGAAAACCGATTTGCCAAGTCTGTTCGACTGCAAATGTATAAATAAAAGCAAAGCGCCAAACTTTTTTTTACAAAAAATTACAAAATACATCGTTTTTTTTCAAACGCGCCTTTCCAAAACGCCTTTATTTACACATTTAAGCAATAAGTGTGCATAAAAACTCTGAGAGTTTAAAAATCTTACTAATGCGCCAACTACCGACTGGAGAAACATTTCGAGGGGTCAAAATGCGCCAAACACCAGTGGGAGAACGTTTCCGAGGGATCGGTCAGCGTCAACCACCGGTGGAAGAACATTTCCGAGGGGTCGGACGGCGCCAACCACCGGTGGGAGAGCATTTCCGAGGGGTCGGACGGCGCCAACCACCGGTGGGAGAACATTTCCGAGGGGTCGGATTGGTTCAACCACCGGTGGTTGGGGATTTACGACGTTGCCGTTGGTTCGGGACGAGATTGGAGGACTGATTACAAGGCGGGAGGTTACTGCACAAAGTCCTTAAGGTCGTTGAGCGTAATCGTGTGGGCGGTATTCGTACCTTCGAGGAAGGAATCGGCAAGGTCGCGCTTCGTTTTGTGCCAAATACATGGCCGCAGTAAAGAAATACTGAGGCGCCACAACCTCTATCGTGTAATAACTCATTTCCGAGGTCTCAACCAAAAAGCCGTCTTTGCTAAGTTTTGAGAACACCTTTTTACCTGTTCATTCGTTACTCCTAACAGACGAGCATACTTCTGACTATCACGATACCTATCAACGACTAAACAATGCAGCGTCAGCGCTACAATTTTGCGTTCAACCTCAGAAAACTCGTTCCAATATTCTTCAAAGTTTATTGACATTTCTATGCTTGCGTTTTATTTCTTAGACTTCGGTTGCTCCTATCGCTCTAAAACAAGCGCAGGTTCTCGCGACACGGACGGAGTTCGCCCTTCTCGATGCGGTGAATGATTGCGACCACGCGGTCGTTCATCGGTGTGGGGCAACCCACCTTGCGACCGTAGGCTGACACGGCACCATTGATGGCATCGACCTCGGTGAGTTTGCCCTTTTCCAAGTCCTGAAGCATGCTCGCCTTGAGTTTGGCATGCTTGCGGATGGCGATGGGAATGATGAAGAAAGAGAAAGCGCGCTTCAGCGGATTCGTATAGTTGAGCAACTTCACGATGTCCTTGCCCTGCACGGGTTCGATGCGGATGCCACCTGCCTGACACACGTCGATGCATTCCTTTATCAGTGCCTGCACAATGCGACGCGAATCCTTAGGTCCTGCCGCCTCGCCAAAGGTGCAACCCAACACGGCGCTCATACCCGAGAAGGCAGCGTTAATCAGGAGTTTGCTCCAGCGCGTGCCGAGGAAGTTTTCCTCAACGTCCACCGTACCCATGTGTTCGAGGAGCGTCTTTACGGTGTCGAAATAAGGATGCTTCTGCGCACTGATGCTTCCAAGGGCAAACGACAGCGCATCGGGAGCACTCGTCAGTTCGCACACTCCGGGCGACTGCAACGTTGCGCCCCAAGCCACCGTGCAACCGAGCACGCGCTGCTCACCGAGGATTTCAGCAATCTGCAGTTCGGGCAATCCGTTTTGGAAGGTCACCAACACACCATCTTCTGCCAGAAATGGGCGCAACATGGCAACGACCTCGGGATTGTACTGCTGCTTGGTCATGAGGAAAATGATGTCGTACGTGCCCGACATCTCCGCAGGCGTATAGACTACGACCTTCTGTGTGAAATCCACCGTCCCCACAACCTTTGCGCCCTGCGTCTGCAATGCCTCCACATGCGCCTTATTGCGATTGATGAGTTCAATCGCCACACCTGCCTTACTGATATATGCTCCAAGAATCGTGCCGAGCGAACCCGCACCGTATATTGCTACTCTCATAATTCTTTACTGACAATTGATTTAGAAATTATAACACCCACAAAAATAGCGACTTTTCGGAGATTAATCATTTCTACACAGAAAAATATTCAGTGAATAACATTTCTATTCTCCGAATTCAAAGAAATGTAAATACAAAAACCGATGTCGGGCGTAATTTACAACACACACCGACGGGCGAACCGCAAATGGTCCGCCCGTCGTTTGTGTATTCATGCGCTTACTTCACCAATACCTTCTTGCCATTGATGATATAGAGGCCCTTAGTCGGTGCGCTCTGCAACTTGCGACCGTAGAGGTCGTAGATTGCGCCCTGAGCGCTTGTTTCTGTCTGAACGCCATCAATGCCCGTAGAACCGTTGAAGTCGAAGCGGAGCGAGAGCTGCATGCCGCCAATTGAAGTATCGACTTCGTCTTCGCTGATGCCCAACTTATCCTTGCTCAGGAGCAAGTAAGCCTTATTGGCATTGTTGAGGAACTGTCCGTCTGTGAGCTTAGCAAGGTACATACCTACGTTACCATCCACTGATGAAAGTACGAAAGCCGTTTTGTTTGAAGGCACGTCGATGTATTCGGCAAATGCGCTACCTGAGAAGAGGTTATCAGCAATTGCTGGAACTTCGGTGTCAGTATAATTGAACGTATAAGTGCCTGCAGAAGCCTTTATCAACACACCCGTATTTGCGGGGAGCACATCGTCTTCAACGAGGGCCATCATCAGGCGATCGCCATTAATTTCTTGCGCTGTATAGACTTCCACACCTTCGGGAATTTCATAATTTCCACCCAAATAGAGCGTTGCATATCCAGCGTTTGAAACGGTTAAGTCAAAATAAGGAACATGTATTTCAACAATGTTCGTAAAAACATCCCATCCAGCTGTTGCAGCATACGTTTCCTGAGCGCCGTAAGGTACGTAGAGTGTACAGTTTGTTTTATCAAATCCTCCAAATACATAGTTAATTTCAAATAATTTATTAGCTGAAATATATGAAGTGATAGAAGTCAAACCAGAGCAACTAGCGAAAGCGTAATCCCCAATGCTGGTCACACTGTTAGGAATCACCACGGAAGTCAAACTGGAGCAACAATCGAAAGCTGACTCCCCAATACTGGTCACACTGTTAGGAATCTCCACGGAAGTCAAACCAGAGCAATCATAGAAAGCATAATCCCCAATGCTGGTCACACTATTAGGGATGGTCGTCTTGCTACATCCAACAATCAAGGTATTCGTTCGAGTTTCTATAATCGCATTACAATTGTTTCTTGAATCGTATATTGGGTTGTCTGCAGCAACTGCAATAGAAGTCAAACTTGAGCAATCAGAGAAAGCTGTTTTCTCAATTTTGGTTACACTGTTCGAAATTTCCACGGAAGTCAAACTATAGCAACCCATGAAAGCACCCCACTCAATGCTGGTCACACTATTAGGAATCACTACGGATGTCAGACCGTCACAACTATAGAAAGCAAAAGAATCAATACTGGTCACACTGTTAGGAATAATGGTTGATTTACAACCAGCAACTAATGTATTGCTTGATGTTTCGATAACAGCATTACAACCCTCGCGCGAATCATAAACAGAATTTTCTTCATCTACAATAATACTTTCCAAGTCATCGCAACTAGAGAAAGCATGGACTCCAATACTGGTCACACTGTTAGGAATCTCCACGGAAGTCAAACTGGAGCAATCAAAGAAAGCAGACCCCCCAATGCTGGTTACACTGTTTGGAATCTCCACGGAAGTCAAACCTGAGCAATAACGGAAAGCATCATCCCCAATGCTGGTCACACTGTTAGGAATCTCCAGGGATGTCAA
>JAFOWI010000018.1 GCA_017425985.1 Bacteroidaceae bacterium
ATCAGGTGCTGGTGCTTTGAATATCGACTATAAGGCTCGTACAGTAGAAGTTGACGGTGTTCTTTTGAAGGAAGGTGACTTCATCTCATTGAACGGTACTACTGGTCGCGTTTACGCAGGTGAAATCCCCACTCAGGCTGCAGAACTCAGCGGTGACTTCGCAGAACTCATGGACCTCTGCTCTAAGCACTCTAAGCTCGTAGTTCGTACAAATGCTGATACTCCTCACGATGCAACAGTTGCTCGCAACTTCGGTGCTGTAGGTATCGGTCTCTGCCGTACAGAACACATGTTCTTCGAAGCAGAAAAGATCGTTGCTATGCGCGAAATGATCCTTTCTCAGGATTCTGAAGGTCGTGAAAAGGCACTTGCTAAGATTCTCCCCTACCAGAAGGCTGACTTCGTTGGTATCTTCAAGGCTATGGACGGTTGTCCCGTTAACGTTCGCCTCCTCGATCCTCCTCTCCACGAATTCGTTCCCCACGATCTCAAGGGTCAACAGGAAATGGCTGAAGCTATGGGCGTAACTGTTGAATACATCCAGCAGCGCGTTCACTCTCTCGCTGAAGCGAACCCCATGCTCGGTCACCGTGGTTGCCGTCTCGGTAACACTTATCCCGAAATCACAGCAATGCAGACTCGCGCTATCCTCGGTGCTGCTTGCCAGTTGAAGAAGGAAGGTCTCAATCCTCAGCCCGAAATCATGGTGCCCCTCACTGGTATCCTCTACGAATTCGAAGCTCAGGAAAAGGTTATCCGCGAAACTGCAGCTAAGGTATTTGCTGAAGAAGGCGTAGAAGTTCCCTTCAAGGTTGGTACAATGATCGAAATTCCTCGTGCTGCCCTCACAGCTAACCGCATCGCAAGCCGCGCTGAATACTTCTCATTCGGTACAAACGACTTGACTCAGATGACATTCGGTTACTCTCGTGACGACATCGCTTCATTCCTCCCCGTATATCTCGAAAAGAAGATCTTGAAGGTTGACCCCTTCCAGGTTCTCGACCAGAACGGTGTAGGTCAGCTTGTTGAAATGGCAGTTGCTAAGGGTCGCCAGGTTCGTCCCGAACTCAAGTGCGGTATCTGTGGTGAACACGGTGGTGAACCCACTTCTGTTAAGTTCTGCCACAAGGTTGGTCTCAACTACGTATCTTGCTCACCCTTCCGCGTGCCCATCGCTCGCCTCGCTGCTGCTCAGGCTGCTGTGGAAGAAGCATAATTGTATTAGAAATAGTTCTAATCACTATACTAAAAGGACTTGCTCACAAGTGGGCAAGTCCTTTTTTATGTCAAAATGATTCGTTTTAAATATCCGTCTGCTCCGCTTTCTACGAGTCGGTGTTTTCCGCATTTTCCTTGCGCGTTTTGCGTGCTTTGATGAGTGCACGTGCGTCTGCGATGTAAGTGTTGACGGTATCGATGTATTTTTCGTAATGTGGTTGCTGATAGATGGCATAAAGGGCATTCACCTTCATGTTGAGCAAACGAAAAGCTTGTTCAGCATGGCTGCGCTGCGTGCGCGCAATACCAGTGATTGTAGCAGCATCTTCAGCCGACTTTTGCATATTGATTTCTTCAAAACGGTCGGCAGCTGCTTGCATTGCCTCCAACCATGGAGCAAAATGCAACGTCTCAATTTGCTGCTTTGGCAAATGCTGCAATTCATTAAGCAAATGGTGCGCCTTGGCATATTCCACAGAAAAACCCATGTGCGCAATGCGTCCGTATTTATCAAACAGTGCGAACAAATCGCGCGCAGCCTCACGCACTTCGGCTAATGGATGATGCAACATCAGTCGTGCATAGGCATAAGCATTGGTGTGAAGTTCGTCAAACGCACGGTCGGCAGCACGTTGCTGAGCGGTAAACGAATTTTTCCTGTTACCTACAACCACTTCATCCAACGCATCCACCGCTTTCACAAATTGGTCTGCCATTTCACGGTCGGTACCTTCATGAAACAACGCGCGCACAAGTTCCTTCATGCGCAATAAAATGCCAAAGAACTCCATCATGTGAAGTCTGCTGAGGTCGAGTTTTGATGTCTGCTTCATCTGTCCATGTGTTTTACGATTCAAAATCACTTGTTTTTGAGGAAAGATACGGGTTTCAAGAGGTGAAATAGGTTCTCCACGAGTAAGAGAAACGATTGCTGCATGTGCACCCTACCTTTATCAATCCCCGACAAATATACAATATTTCTCCAAATTCCATCGGGAATCCCGACAACAAACATTATTATCTAATCACATTATCGGGAATCCCGAAAGAAACAATCACAAATAAACATATTATTCGGGTCACCCGACACAAAGAAACATCAAACACACATCTCTTCGGGAATACCGACAGATTTATCAAATAGGCATATAAATAATCGGGAATCCCGACAGTATATTTTACATCGTTATTATTCTTTCGGGATTCCCGACGCTTTATTGTAAAGAAATGTTAACGTATCGGGGCACAAATTCAATCGTTCTCAGCTTCAGAAACTACATTCGGACGCATAATAACAGGTGTCCCTTCGGCAGTAAAGGTTATGGGCAACCATAAGTAACGACTGTCGCAGGGACACTTCGGCTTCCACACGTCAGCCATGAACAAGAACGCGTCCTGACGCCCTTCGACAGGAAGCACAAAGGTGCCTTGCGCTCCAAAAGTAAGTTCTGAATGCTCACCCACGCACGGATTCTCATGCTGCGTCCAAGGTCCCCAAATGGTAGGTGCCGAAAACATGCGTGCCGCATTGGGATCCCAACCCGTACATCCTGAGGTAATCATCCAATAAGTGCCGTTGTGCTTAAAAATTGTTGGTGCTTCATTCATACCTCCAGGGGCAACACGGATATATTTGCCTTTGTGCGAACAATAATCCGCAGATAGTTCAGCGATATGCAAGGTCATGTTTTCTTCTGAAGAATAAATGTGATAGGCCTTTCCGTCGTCATCTTTAAACAAAGTCATGTCACGTGCCATCTGTCCCGTTGTCATATCCCGCTTTAGGAACAACCCTTTCTCTACGGCAGCATACCAACTTTTTGTCCACCACTTTTTATAATCCTTTGGGTTTAACTGCATCATCTCTCCCCATTGCTTGTCGGACATGTCTATGGGCAACACGTCAGGATTGACACGCATCGAACGCACATAGCGGAACGGTCCCTTCGGACTGTCGCTCACCGCCACTGCCGTACGCGCAGCGCTATATCCCTTCCCTTTCAATTCCAGGTGAAACCACATCACGAACTGCTTTGTCGTTTCATTATAAATCACCTTAGGGCGCTCCATGACGCATCCGCGTTCAATATCAGCCCCTACAGAATCGACAACGGACAACGCTACCCCGCAGTTCTCCCACCTGCGCAAATCCTTCGAAGCATAACAGGTAACCCCCACCATCGCTGCTGTTGTAAAATCACTCTTGTGCTCGCCATACCAATAATACGTGCCCTGATGATACAACACACCTCCGCCATGAGCATTTATTGGATTACCATCAGTGTCCATCCATTCCTCACCATTACAAAGCACGCCAAAATCAGCAACCGTACGACAAGAGCAAATACACATCAGTGAAAAGATGAAGACCAATACGTTTCCCAAAGCATTACAAACATTTTTCATGTACATCGAAGATTGAAGACATTAATTAATCATTGATTCAAGTTTCGCAAATAAGACTCTTGCACAAAAAAAAGAGGATGTACCGAACTTTAGATTTCGACACATCCCCCAGTGATTCCGTTGGGGCTCGAACCCAAGACCCACGCCTTAGAAGGGCGTTGCTCTAATCCAACTGAGCTACGGAACCGAAACTTTTTTTGTTTCGAGTGCAAATTTACTTTAAAATCTTTAGTTGACAAAGTAGATTTCTGTAATTTTAAGAAATAAAGACATGTTTTGTGCTTATTTCTGCAACATCACATCACGCATGAACTTTCGTCAGCACCACTCTGTTGGAATTCTCCCGCATTCACTTTTTGCGAACTTTCTTGTACAGATTCAACATCTTCTAATATTTCGCCAATTTGCTTACACACAAAATAATTACTTTTCGCAGAAGGAATTTGGCTACGCGCATCTACATCAGGATGATTAGTGAGATAGTCCTTAATTTTTGTGTAACACTCACTTTCTGAACTTGCTTTTATATATGCCGCGAAATCAGTATCTACATATTGACACTTTTCTGTTTCGGGCAAAACAATTACGCGCTTAAAAGTTAATTTAGCTTCGTACCAACTTAATGCTTCAAGCTTGTCCTCGTCAGTATTCGTTATCGTTTCAACTTCAGCCTCATCATCAATATTTAAATCTTGACTTTTATATGTTTTAAATTCCTGCATCGTTTGAGCTGTAGTCTTAATCAAAATGAAATACACTCGCGGACGAACTTTATAACGTTTAGGATATGGCAATGGGCTATCCATATATGCGCGTACCGAATCCATCAATTCCGGAGTTACGGGAATCTCTGGAATAGAAGTAAGAAATTCCATTAACTCCTCGTAAGAAGAAGCAAGTGCTTCTTGGTCAAAATACCTAACGTAAATATTCATTAGTAAAAAAAATAATAAAGGAAATACTATAGCCTTGGCATAGTATAAAAAAGCCAGTTGCTACAACTAACTCATAAAAACCAAATGTGTTGCAAAATTAATACAAAATTCTGATGAAACAAAAGTTTGCATTAAAAATGCGACATCACTTACTTTAGTGAACTTCACATAAAAAAGCAGACGAAAGAAACATTGTTCCGCTCGTCTGCTATAAAAAAGGCTGACCGATGATGTGATGAAACTCCGAGTGAAATAAGATTTGAGTGCTCCGCTGTCTTTGTAATCCGACCCTACTTACACGAATGTATGCATATCGGCACGCCATTGAGCAGTTTCGCTTGCTCGGTTTTCAGATAAATTGATGAGAATCCCAGTCAAATCGATTCAGCCATTATTTTCATTTTTTATCTGATGCAAATATACAGACTTATTACTTTATCCTCCAAAAAAATCAACGACATTTTTCGTTTCTGGA
>JAFOWI010000192.1 GCA_017425985.1 Bacteroidaceae bacterium
AATGGCGGCATCCCAGCCTCGCGAACCAACAACGTCGGGCGTTTCGGACAGCCAGAACGTACCACTGCGCAAGCAGTTCAAACGACTCTTCTTATAAAATATGGGAGCAAACTCGCCAGCCTTATCGCCATCATTTCGGCCAACGCCTACATAAGCATAGCCCTTCAGATTTTCAGCCATATATTGGAGCTGCGCATAGAGTACCTCCTGAGCGCCAAACACGTCCCAAGCCTCATAGTTAATCATGCTGCACAATTCCGGCGCACGAGCATCCCACTCATTGCCATGCTTGGCATCGGCTGAGGTTTTGCAACGAATGTTGTAACTACCTACAGTGAACGACTGCGCACCAACGCCAATCACCATTACCCATTGTAGAAAAATTAGAAAAAGTCGCCTCATACAATATATAAGTTGAATTACAAATTAAGAAAATCAAACATTCATCCATGCAAATTTACGATAAAACAAATATCCACACCCATAATTCCAACAAAAACTTGTGAACACGCACGCACAATTTATGTCCTGAAACTGAGGATTTAAGCTAATGAATTTTAATAATATTTAATACTATATAGATTTGGTTTATACGTTCATTAACGAAATCTGTTTGTTTGTTCCAAAGACTTGACGTAAATTTGCAGTGTAAAACAAAGGAACTTCTACCACGATAGATTTCCTTAACGCTCATTAACAACAAACTATTAGTATAACAATTTAAAAAAAATTAAGAACTATGGAAAAGTATGTATGCACAGTGTGTGATTGGGTTTACAATCCCGAAGTAGGCGACCCCGAAAGCGGCATCGCTCCCGGAACAGCATTCGCCGACATCCCCGAAGACTGGGTGTGCCCCTTGTGCGGAGTTACCAAAGAAGACTTTGAATTGGTTAAGGAATAAGTTTTAAAGAATTATCCCTACCAATACCTTAATGCAACCATACGCGGCTGTATCTTCGAACACAAATTGAAGATACAGCCGCAATCTTTTGCTGCCAAGACCGCAAGCCGAATCTGCGCAACGCCACCTTCCGACAAAAAAAGCCAAGCCAACCGGCGCCCACTGCGACAAGATTTTACTGACCTTTTTTGACAAAATCACGCATTTTGAGAATTTAACATTTATTTACAATTCAAGGAGTACAACTTTTTTTGTATTTTTTTTGAAAAACGACCTTTTTGCCCCAAAATAGGACAAACCATGCAGTTAAACGGACTAAATTTTCACAAAATCGGAGGTAGGAAAAACAACATCGGACCTTGTTTTAACAACATCAAAGCTTGTTTTAACAACCTTTGACCTTGTTTTTGCCATTTTTGAGCACAAAAAAGGGAGAAACCGCCCGGCTCCTCCCTTGTAGTACAAAGTTACAACAAAATTTCTTGAAATCCAAATCGGGAAAAAAGTGTTAATTAACAACTCTTAACAATTCAACCCTTCATTTTGCAATCTCGCCCCCTCGAAAACCGCCGTTTCGCGCACTTCCGACTTCAGTGCCCAAAACCAAAAGGCCGAATGATTTTAATGCCTAACTCGCTGTGGCTTATCTTTGTACGAAGATAGGCATGCAACAAAAAAATTGTCGATATACGACGTGCTCAAAAATTTAGAAGATTTGCTTCGTAATTCGCACATTGAGCACTGGCATCACGTCGAGTTTACTGATGGCATCAACGTAGCGGCCCACCTTTCCACGCACATTGCACACGTCCTTGACGAGGTCCGTACCATCATGCGTAATGAGGCTGGGCGTACCTCCCCAGAACATCGCGCCACAATCGAAAGAGATGCGATAAGAAGGGTCGCGCTTGAACAAAGCACCCTCGTAGCCAAAACCTAAATAAGGTCGCCAGCGATTTACCTCAATCGAAGCTCTAACAAGGCTGTTTTCGTCGGGTTCCATGATGTAGGGCTCACCGGCTTTGTGCACAACCTTGCCTTCGCCGTCAACAACATCACGCACATAGTCGCCCATACGGATACCCATGCGGCCCATGTTCAAGAATTTGTCCTCGATTTCGGGTGTCAGGTAAATGTCGTCACCGATTACGGGCTGGCCTGTCAAAATCTTATTGTACATATTATTATATATACCCACAGCCAGGAGCGAAGGCATGTCTTCTATCGCATTGCAAGCGTCGGCAATGCCTGCTGAACCGTAGAAAACACCCGCCGTGACGTGCCAATGCTTATTGGTAAAGGGGAACACGTCAACCATCAGGCTCAGATTATTGAAATTAGGCGTTCCGACCATGTCGATGCTGCTATCTACAGCAAACCCCGTGAACTCCTGCATCTTGTCGGCCATGCTTTCAAAACGCGTAGTCACCCAATTACCATTAGCATCGTAGCGACCACCCTCAATGCCAAAATTCATTTTGGGTTCGAACTCTGGCATAAAGTGGAAGCCTGCCCTAACTTGAACGATAGGGCAAATTTTCGTTGCAAGGTCGAGCCCCAACCCCGTAGTACCTGCGCTTACCGAAAGGTCAAGGTTGTTGAAGGGCTTGAAAGTTGCTTCGGTCTGCGCCGTCGTAAAGAGACTCACAGAAGCGAGCAATAAGGAGAAACAAAACTTTTTCATCGTCAGGTAAATAATCGACTTACTTAAAATCGCGCAGCAGTCCGACAACCGCATGCACACTATTCTGCTGCAAATTTACGACTTTTTCATAAAAAGTGTTACATAAAACAGCAAGTAGATACAAAAATCGGCTGCTTTCCTCAAAGAAAAACAGCCGAAATCTATTTCTGCATTGCCCTGAAGCGCTCTCAGTCAGCTCAGCTCGCCATGCCACTACGCATAACGTCTGCAACGAAAGCACTACTTACGCTTTGCGCGCAAAGAAATCAACGGTATGAGCATTTCCTCCATCGACACGCCACCATGCTGAAACGTGTCTTTGTAGTACTGCACATAATAGTTGTAATTGTTAGGGTAAGCAAAAAAGTCGCCCCCCGTTGCGAAGATGTAAGTCGTTGATAGATTCGGCGCAGGCAAGCCTAAGCGCTTGGGGTCCTTCACCTCAAAAACCTCCTTGGGATTGTAGCTCAGGTTCTTGCCTAGTTTGTAGCGTAGATTTGTATTGACATTTTTGTCGCCAACAACTTTGATTGGCTCAGTGGAGCGAATAGAACCATGGTCCGTGGTGATAATGATGTCGTAGTCAAGGGAAGCGAGCCATTTGAACAACTCCTTCATCTTGGAGTGGCGGAACCACGAGAGCGTGATGCTCCTATAAGCAGCCTCGGTCGAGGCGAGTTCGCGCACCATGCGCGACTCCGTGCGGGCATGGCTCAAGATGTCGATAAAGTTCACGACCAACACGTGGAAAGGCAAGAGTGGCATGCTACGCGACTGAGACAGAAACTTTTCGGCAGCAACGGAGTCGTTCAACTTATTATACGAAAATCCCTCCTTGCGGCGGAAGCGTTCAAGATGGCAGCGTATGAGGTCTTCTTCATTGAGGTTCTTGCCCTCATCTTCCTCCTCGTCAACCCACAGATGGGGATACATCTCGCGAATCTGTGCAGGCATCAATCCTGCAAAGATGGCATTGCGCGCATACTGCGTAGCGGTGGGCAGAATACTGTAGTAAAGGTCCTCTTCGATGTCGAAGTCCTCAGCAAGTTCGGTGCTAATCATACGCCATTGGTCGTAGCGCAAATTGTCGAGCACCAGGAGCATCACCTTTCGGCCGTCGCGCAAACGGGGAAACACCATGTTGCGAAAAAGGTCGGGCGACATAAGCGGACGCACTTCGGGGTCGGCAATCCAGCGCTCATAGTTGCGCTTGACGAACTTGGCAAAACTCTGATTGGCTTCCTCGCGCTGCATGCGCAGCATGTCCTGCATCACGGCGTCGCCGTCGGTGAGTTCGAGTTCCCAGTGCGTAAGTTTTCGGTAGAGGTCCTTCCATTCTTCGGTTGAAAGGTTGTCACTAAGTTGCATGCCGATGCGCGCAAACTCCTGGCGATAAGAAGCCTGCGTGGCCTCCTGAACGATTTCGCGCTGGTGAATATTCTTCTTGAGCGTGAGCAAAATCTGATTGGGGTTCACCGGTTTGATAAGATAGTCGGCAATCTTTGCACCAATCGCCTGGTCCATAATATCCTCCGTTTCGCTCTTCGTAACCATCACTACGGGCACATGGGGCAGTTGCTCCTTGATGCGTGCCAGCGTTTCGAGTCCGCTGAGTCCGGGCATGTTCTCATCAAGCAGGATGAGGTCGAAGCTACGCTCGGCGCAGAGGTCAAGGGCATCAGTGCCGTTGGAACAGCAACTGACCTCGTAGCCTTTGTTCTGTAAAAATAAGATATGGGCTTTGAGCAAATCAATTTCGTCGTCAACCCAGAGAAGTCGTCCTTGCATAAAGTGTCTGTATAAATCTTAGGCAAATGTACTGAATTTCCATGAAACTGCTACGGCTCAGCATGCTTTATTATCGTTAAACTTTCTGAAAAAAAGTTATTACGCCCATCGAGCGACAAACGCAAAAAAATGTCGCAACACCCGGACATAATTGTCCACAGCATTGCGACATTATCGTATTACGCCAATGATAATAGTTACTAAATCGGCTTTCTTCACTACCCTACGCTACCTTCGAGCGACACGCTGAGCAACTTCTGCGCCTCAACAGCAAACTCCATGGGCAACTTGTTGATGACCTCGCGTGCATAACCATTAACTATAAGGTCAACAGCAGCTTCGACGGGAATACCGCGCTGCTGGCAGTAGAAAAGCTGATCTTCGGAAATCTTGGAAGTCGTAGCCTCGTGCTCAACGATGGCATTGTTGTTGTGGACATCGATGTAGGGGAAAGTATGTGCGCCACTGGTGCTACTGAGCAAGAGGGAGTCGCACGAAGAATAGTTGCGCGCGCCCTCAGCCTTGCTGCCCACCTTGACGAGTCCGCGGTAGGAATTCTGGCTCTTGCCGGCAGAAATTCCTTTCGAGATAATGCGCGAACGGGTGTTCTTGCCGATGTGAATCATCTTTGTGCCCGTGTCGGCTTCCTGAAAGTTGTTGGTCACAGCCACGCTATAGAACTCGGCTTGCGAGCCGTCGCCAGTGAGGACGCACGAGGGATATTTCCACGTAATGGCAGAACCTGTTTCGACCTGCGTCCACGAAAGTTTGGCATTTTCTCCGCGTAGATGTCCGCGCTTTGTCACAAGGTTGTAAACGCCGCCCTTGCCTTCAGCATCGCCGGGATACCAGTTCTGAACGGTGGAATACTTCACCTCAGCATCCTTCTCCACAACTATCTCAACGATAGCTGCATGGAGCTGGTTTTCATCGCGCTGCGGAGCGGTGCAACCTTCGAGATACGACACGTAGCCGCCTTCGTCGCACACGATGAGCGTGCGCTCGAACTGCCCAGTGTTAATGGCATTGATGCGGAAATACGTAGAAAGCTCCATCGGACAACGCACACCTTTCGGAATATACACAAAAGAGCCGTCAGAGAAGACTGCCGTGTTGAGCGCTGCGAAATAATTGTCGCGATAGGGAACAACAGAGCCTAAATACTTGCGTACAAGCTCAGGATTTTCGCGTACAGCCTCGCTAATTGAGCAGAAGATGATGCCTTTTTCCTGCAATTTCTCCTTAAAAGTTGTCTTCACCGAAACAGAGTCCATCACAGCATCGACAGCCACGCCTGCAAGCATCATACGCTCTTCGAGGGGAATGCCGAGTTTGTCAAAGGTCTTCATCAGCTCGGGATCAATTTCCTTATTGCCGGCTTCCTTCTGCTTCTTCGTAGGGTCGGCGTAGTAAGAAATTGCCTGATAGTCGATTTGCGGAAGATTGACGTGCGCCCAGTCGGGTTGCTCAAGCGTGAGCCAGTAACGATAGGCCTTCAAACGATGTTCGAGCAACCAATCGGGCTCGCCTTTCTTTGAAGAAATGAGGCGAATCACATCTTCGTTCAGGCCCTTATCTATAATTTCAGTTTCGACGTCGGTGGTGAAGCCATACTCGTACTTCTTATCCGCCACCTCGCTGACAAACTGATTTTGCTTACGTTTATCGTTCACAATATTAATAGTCTTTAAGATTAAGTCTGATATAAATTATCAATCACCAATGTTAGGGATAAATTCCACGGTTTTTTCCTTGAGGTCAACAGCTGCATCAGCTACTTCATCAACAGCCGACGCCGTAATCCACATCACCTTATCGGCAAAGATGGACCCCTCGGTGCGTTCCTTGTTCAAAATTCCTAAATGCCCCATCACGTTGAGCACGCAACTCATGAGCACTACGAATTTCGCAACGCTGACCAAACCTCCCAACAAGCGATTGAAGAAGCTCAGCGAAGTTTGCTCAATAGCCTTAGTCAACAGATTTGCAACAAACCCTAAAGCGATGGGCACGATTATCCACAACAAGAAGAAAGCCACAATGCTCGTAAGCATGTTGACTTCCGTGCCATCCACCCTTAAATAAGTTCCAAATTGCTCGTAACATGTCACGGCAACAAACAAGCCCAACAAAAATCCGACAGCCGAAGCAACTTCTTTAATCAAGCCGTTTAAAAGTCCGCGCACCAAAGCAAACCCTACAATCACTCCAATAAAAATATCGAGATACATAGTTTCTTCGTTGTTTCTGAAAATTGAAAACTTGCCTTACCTCGCAGCAATACACAGCCACTCATTATTTATAATATAAGGCAATAGATAAAAAGAGGGTGAATCTCCAAGGCGATATAGCCTGCAAAGAATCACCCTCAAACTATTATTTCAACTTTTGCTTCACTTCGATTTCCTGGAATGTTTCGATGATGTCGCCTTCCTTAATGTCGTTGCAACCTTGGAGGCTGATACCACATTCGAAGTTTGTCGTCACCTCCTTCACATCGTCCTTGAAACGCTTAAGCGCAGCGATATTTCCAGTGAAGATAACGATACCGTCGCGGATAAGGCGTGCCTTGTCGGAACGCTTCACCTTTCCGTCCATGACGTATGCACCTGCAATGTAGCCCACCTTTGAGATGTGGAACACCTGACGCACTTCGACCGTAGCAGTCATTTCTTCCTTCACAATAGGTTCGAGCATACCTTCCATAGCTTCCTTGGCTTCTTCGATAGCGTCGTAGATGATTGAGTATTGACGAATGTCAACACCTTCGCGTTCAGCCAACTTGCGCGCACCCTGGCTGGGACGCACCTGGAAACCTACGATGACAGCCTGAGAAGCTGCTGCGAGCGTAACATCGTTTTCTGTGATCTGACCAACGCCCTTGTGAATAACGTTAACGGCAATGGTTTCGGTAGAAAGTTTGATGAACGAGTCAGAGAGTGCTTCCACCGAACCGTCCACGTCGCCCTTAACCACAATGTTGAGTTCCTTGTACGTACCAAGTGCGATACGACGGCCGATTTCGTCGAGCGTAAGAATCTTTTGTGTACGGAGGTTCTGTTCACGCTGAAGCTGCTCACGCTTATTAGCGATTTCGCGTGCTTCCTGTTCAGACTCCATCACATGGAACTGGTCGCCCGCCTGAGGAGCACCGTTGAATCCGAGCAATGTTGCGGCACACGCAGGACCTACTTCCTTGATGCGGTGATTACGTTCGTCGAAGAGCGCCTTCACCTTACCGAAGTTTGTACCGGCAAGCACTACGTCGCCCTGCTTAAGCGTACCGTTGCTTACGAGCACCGTTGCGACATAACCACGTCCCTTGTCCAAAGACGATTCGATGATCGTACCATTCGCCTTGCGGTTGGGGTTCGCCTTAAGTTCGAGCATTTCAGCTTCGAGGAGCACCTTCTCAAGAAGTTCGTCAACACCAATACCTTTCTTTGCGGAGATGTCTTGACTTTGATACTTGCCGCCCCACTCTTCTACGAGGAAGTTCATCTGCGCAAGGCCTTCCTTAATCTTATCGGGGTTAGCCGCAGGCTTATCAATCTTGTTGATTGCAAAGACAATGGGCACACCTGCAGCTACTGCGTGGTTGATAGCTTCCTTCGTCTGAGGCATGATGTCGTCGTCGGCTGCAATGATGATAATCGCAACGTCTGTCACCTGCGCACCGCGAGCACGCATCGCCGTAAAGGCTTCGTGACCGGGCGTATCGAGGAACGTTACGTGCTTGCCGCTACTGAGCGTCACGTTGTACGCACCAATATGCTGCGTGATACCACCCGCTTCGCCCGCAATTACGTTTGCCGAGCGAATATAGTCGAGCAACGACGTCTTACCGTGGTCAACGTGACCCATCACCGTAACGATGGGAGCGCGTTCGAGGAGGTCTTCCTCCTTATCTTCTTCAACAACAATAGCTTCCTGAACTTCGGCTGAAACATATTCTGTTTGGAAACCGAATTCCTCAGCAACGAGGTTAATGGTTTCAGAGTCGAGACGCTGGTTGATTGACACCATGATACCGATGCTCATGCAAGTACCGATGACCTTTGTTACAGGTACGTTCATCATGGTTGCCAATTCGTTTGCCGTAACGAACTCTGTGAGTTTCAACACCTTGCTTTCAGCATCTTCCTGCGCCATGAGTTCTTCCTGGCGTTCGCGAGCAGCATCGCGCTTTTCTTTACGATACTTCGCACCCTTCTGCTGAACATTCTGCTTACCTTGCAAGCGTGCCAAAGTTTCCTTCACCTGCTTTGCTACGTCTTCGGCAGTTACTTCAGCCTTTGGAGCCTGCTGAGCCTTGCGGTTCTTGTCCTTCTTCTTGCCGCCGGCGTTCGCATTAGCAGCATTCTGATTATTATTGTTGTTGTTCTTCTTAGGATTACCACCGTTCGACTGGTTTGCAGCGTCATTGACGTCAACACGCTCCTTACCGATGCGCTGACGTTTGCGCTTCTCGCCATTCGATGCGTTAGCAGCCTGTCCCTTAGCAGCTTCAGCGCGCTGCTGACGATTCTTCTCTTCGCGTTCGCGCTTCTTTTCTTCCTTAGATTTCTTCTTAGGACGAGTGTTCTGATTGATTGTTGAAAGGTCAATCGTTCCAAGCACAACAGGACCCGACACTTCGGGCTGCGACTTGAGCTTAAACACGCCGTCCTCGCCTTCTGTCAAAATTTGCGCGGCACGTTCCTCTACGCTGGGCTTTTCCTTCTTGGGTTTAGGCGCAGGCTTGGGAGCTTCCTGCTTTGGAGTTTCGACCACAGGTTCAGCCTTCACAACAGGCTCTACTACTACAGGTTCTGCAGGCTTTGCGGGTTCTTCCTTAACAGGTTCGGGAGCAGGTTTCTCAGCTACAGGTTCGGGCTTCTTCGCCTTCTCGGGCTTGCTGAAAATCTGCGCTGCTTGGTTGTGCAAATCTTTGTCTGCTCCAAAGTTCTGCTGCAGCAAGGCAACCATCTTATCATCGATTTTCTCGTTCAAATCTCCGCTAAGGTTTGCTCCATTAGCGTTTAAGAAATCGACAATTGTTTGTTGCCCAACATTAAATTCTTTTATTGCTTTACTAAGTCTGATACTCATTATCTGATTAAAATTTAAGTCTGATTAGGGATGATAAAAATTGAATAAAATTGCTTCTTCATGCGCTTTGCATGTTCAGCCCCTAACGACTATTTGGCGTTTTCTTCAAATTCAGCACGGAGGATACGCAACACTTCGTCAACAGTATCTTCTTCCAAGTCGGCCTTTTCAATGAGCATCACGCGAGGTGCGTTGAGTACCTGTTTAGCTGTATCGAGGCCAAGTCCTTTTATGGCATCGAGCACCCACTGGTCGATTTCGTCGTTGAATTCGTCAAGTTTATAGTCATTTTCTTCGCTGCCGTCCACTTCGCGGAACACGTCGATGGTGTAACCCGTAAGCTGGCCTGCCAACTTGATGTTCTGTCCGCTCTTACCGATGGCCAAAGACACCTGTTCGGGCTTCAAGAATACGTCAGCCTTCTTTGTTTCCTCATTAATTTCGATGCTCGAAACTTCAGCAGGCGCCAAAGCGCGTGCGATAAGAATTTGAGGATTAGCAGAATACTGAATCACGTCGATACTTTCGTTGTGCAACTCGCGAACGATGCCTGCGATGCGCGCACCTTTGACACCGACGCAAGCACCTACGGGGTCGATACGGTCGTCGATGCTATCAACTGCAATCTTAGCACGCTCGCCGGGAATACGAGCCACGCGCTGCAGACGAATCACGCCATCCGTAAATTCAGGTATTTCTGCTTCAATCAGACGTTGAAGGAACATGGGCGACGTACGGCTCAAGTAAATCTTAGGATTGCCGTTGGCGTTTTCCACGCGGTCGATGACTGCACGAACATGGTCGTTCTTATGATAGAAGTCGCGAGGAATCTGCGCATTCTTCAGCAAGTGGAGTTCGTTGCCATCTTCGTCAAGCAGCAAAGCCTCGCTCTTCCAGGTTTGATAGACTTCTGCCGAAATCAATTCGCCCACACGGGGGAAATACTTGTTGTAGAGGGCATCGTGTTCGAGTTCAAGAATCTTGCTTGCCAATGTCTGGCGCAAAGTAAGGATGGCGCGACGTCCAAACTTGAGGAAGTCGATTTTTTCAGTCACTTCTTCGCCCACTTCGTAGTCGTCAGCAATCTTCAATGCTTCCGAAAGTGGAATTTCCTTGTTTTCGTCCATCACCTGACCGTCTTCAACGACAACACGGTCGCGATAGATTTCAAAGTCGCCTTTCTCTGGATTCACAATCACATTGAAACCTTCGTCTGAGCCATAGATTTTTGCAATTACACTGCGGAAACTCTCTTCGAGCACACCTACCATCGTTGCGAGGTCAATGTTCTTTGTTTCCTGAAAGTCCAAAAAGGTTTCAATCAGGCTGGGAGTTAATTCTTTTTTCTTTGCCATAAAAAAGATGTCAATTTTTCGTGTCCGTACCGTTAGCTTTTTCATCATCACCCTTGTCAAGTCCACATCGCCAATCAGCCGAACACACTATATATCAGTTTTTTAATTATTTAAAATCGATTACGTACTTCGTATATTTCACGTCCGTATAAGCGAATGTGTGGTCCACTTCCTCCATTACGGGACGCTTCTGTCCCTCCTTCTTCACTTTCTGCGTAGTAGCTACGACAAAGTGTTCGGGCGTCACATCTTTCAGCACACCAAAGAGCTTCTTACCATCGCAAGTAAGCACTTCGACGTCCTCTCCAACATGGATTTCATATTGGCGCAACACTTTGAAGGGCTGTCCGATGCCGGCGCTACCCACTTCGAGTTCAAAGTCCTCCTGCTCGCGATCAAGGCCTTGCTCTATGTGCTTGCTGAGCTCTACGCAATCCTCAATCCACACACCTTCTTCGTGATCGATTTCAACAACGATGCGCGAGTCTGCACTTACCGTAAGGTCACAAAGGAAATACTCCTTGTCTTCAAGCCATTCGTCCACAAGACGTTTAACGATACTTTTATCAATCATGTATAGTTAAGATTAAAATACAAATATTCGATTGAAACAAATGATTACGCACGAATATTTACATTGAATTAATGAAAAGTGAGGAACCTCAATCGGCCCCCCACTTCTTTCATCTGCAAAGTTACAATTTTTTGAGTTCCCAACAAAAAAATCGCTCCTATTTTCGCGTGTTTTTGAAATGAAACTACGCTCAGACCATAAATTTCTGAAAATCCGGGCACAAATGCCATGTCGGAGCTATAAAACCAATGCGAGGTCCGCTCTATTCAGCCGGGCCTCGCATCTTTATTTTTGCAGCATTGCTTCGATTTCTTCAATCTCGCGGCGGTATTCACCGGCTGCTGCGATGTGCTTCGAAATCTTGAGGCATGCATGAATTACCGTCGTGTGGTCGCGCCCACCAAAGCGACGTCCGATTTCGGCATAAGACATTGCTGTGAGTTTGTGCACCATGTACATGGACACCTGACGACATTGAACAAGCGCCTGCTTACGACTCTTGGAGACCACCTCACGTTGCGACACCTTGAAGTGCTCACACATCACCTGCATGATTTCGTCGAACGTGGCGGTGCGCTTTTCCATATTAATCGCACGCGCTATGATGCGCTTCACCAAGTCGAGGCTTATTTCCTCGCTATCAACGATTGAGTACGCCATGATTGAGTTCAGAATTCCTTCAAGTTCGCGCACACTGCTCTCCACATTTTCAGCGATATACAGGATTACTTCCTTCGGGAATTTCGACAAGCCGTTGCGCCTAATCTTTGCCTCAAGAATAGCTTTGCGCAAGGTGACGTCGGGCTTTTCCATCTCAGCAATCATCCCCCACTTGAAGCGCGTTAGCATGCGGTCCTCCATCCCTTCGAGCTGCACGGGTGGGCGGTCGCAGGTCATGATAATCTGACAATCGTTTTGCTGTAAGTGATTGAATATGTGGAAAAACGTTTGTTGCGTCTTGGCGGTAGAGACTTCCTGAACGTCGTCGATTATCAGCACATCGATGGACTGATAGAAGTGGATAAAGTTGTTGACATTGTTCTTCAGGACGGCTTCGGTGTACTGCGTTTTGAAGACGTGCGCCGAAACAAAGAGCACACGCTTCTGAGGCATCGTTTCGAGAATCTGAACGCCGATGGCATTTGCCAAATGGGTTTTTCCGACGCCCGAAGGTCCGTAGATAAAGAAGGGGTTGAACGTTGTCTGCCCGGGTTTTTCAGCAATAGCCTTGCCCACGGAGCGCGCCAGCTTGTTGCTCTCGCCGGTCACGAAGTTTGCAAATGTGTAGTGCTTATTGAGTTGCGGGTCGATCGGAGGTAGCTGTCGCTGCTGCACGGTGTTGGGCACGGGCGTAGCAACGCTGGGCGTAGGTTTGCGTTCCTCCTCGCGCGGGGGCAAGTGGAAGCCCAGCTGCGTGTTGTCGCCAAATGCCTGCTTCACGGCGTGCAGGAACAGGCGCGCGAGCTTCGCATTCTGCTCCATGCGCTGGAACACCTCACGACTGGGCACAACGATGCGAACCTTATCGTCCTGATAGTCGAAAAGCTTGTAGTCGCCAAAGGTGTTGGCATATTCTTCGGGAGACAGGGCTGCCTTCAGTTGCTGCAGACACAAGTCCCAACGTTCTTGGGGAGAGGGCATAAGTGGATGCTGAAGATGGGGTTCAGGAAAAATTTATTTGCTTATAGGCGCATCTTCAGTTCCCGCACTTATGGGGCAATGAAGGTCCTATTTGTCTTTTTTGCCAAACACTGAGAAGTGGATGTAACGGCCAGGGCGACTCTTCATGTCGCGCAGCAGGCTGTCGGCACTTCCTACGGTGTTGTTGAGGTTGTCGTAGAGGTTGCGGTTGTTGAGGAGCAAGCCCAGCGAATTGTCCTCGCTCACAAGGCGCTGATGCAGGTCGAGCGTCAGTGCGTTGAGCTGTCCGGTGAGCGTATCGGCGTTGTTGAGCGTAGCCTGCAGCGTAGTCATCGTCGATTTCAGGTCGCTCTGAGCCAGGTCGCTCGTGATGGTCGAGAGGTTGTGGGTAAGCGTATCTACGTTCTGCACCAAGCGGGGAATGTCGTGTGCCATCAGTTGGCTCAACTGCTGCGTAGCCTGCTGCATGTTTGCGGTGATGAGCGCCAGGTTGTGGACCATCGACACGAGGGCCGAGTCGCCCGTCAGGCGATTGACGTTTGCCATGATGGAGTCAACCTTAGGCAGCATCTGCGCCACTTTGGGCAACATTTCGCTTGCCTGCTCCATGGCGCCGCGGTGCATTCCGCCCATGAGTGTATCGCCTCGCTGGAGGACCTCAATGGGGTTCGGACCGGGCACGATGTGCATGGTCACTCCGCCCATCATCGACGTTTCGAGCTCTGCCACACTACCCTTAGGTACGCGCATATTTTGATTGAGCTCCACGCCTACGAGCACATAGCCGTTCTTCACATAGTCGTAGTGAATGTCGCGCACAATTCCCACCGCATATCCGTTTGCCATGACGGGGGTCGAAACTGTCAGCCCGGCGATGTTGGTGAACTTCACGTAGTAGGAATTCGTGGAAGTAAACACGTTGATACCTTTCAGGAAGCTGATGCCAACGTATAACAGCACGACGGCTACGATGGCTGTCAGTGCAATCTTAATTTCTTTTCTCATAACAGATTTATAAAACTCGCAGCTCAGCATATCCGCTCTCGCTGCACACTCTTACTTTGCACGGCGTCGTGCCTCGTCCAAATCTACTCGTCGGTCGCCTTCGAATGCCACAACAAAGCACCCTTTGAAGCGCTTGCTCAGCTGCTTGCGCAACTGCTGCATCTCCTGAAAACTGGAAGAACTGCCGCAGGTGTATTTATACTGCTTACCGTCGCGATAGTAAGCCACGTTCTTCAGCCCCTTCAAGCGTGCGTCCTTCGCAGAGAGTTTGCGGTCGCTCACCAATATCTGCACCTTGAACACAGGCTTGACCGACGCCTGCTTTGCGGGCTTTGCCAGCTCAACAGGCTGTACGGGAGCCGATGCTTCGGGCTGCTCGGGTTGCACAGTTTCGGCCACCGGCGCAGGCTGTCGGACGACGGGCGAGCCACCCTTCGACTGCTGCTTGTAATACTTGACAAAACCGTTGTAAAGGCTGCGTGCCAACTTCTCCTGTCCCTGCTTAGAATTAAGGAATCGCTCCTCCGCGGGCGAAGATATAAAGCCCAACTCCGTAAGCACGGAGGGCATGGATGTTTCGCGCAGCACGAGGAAGCCGGCTTGCTTCACGCCCTTGTTCTGACGGCCTGCGTGCGCGCTATATTGCGACTGGATGAGGCGAGCAAGCTCAACGCTCTGCTCCATAAAGCGGTCCTGCATAAATTCGAAGATGATGTAGCTCTCAGGACTGTTGGGGTCGAAACCTTCGTAGCGTTCCTGATAGTCGTCTTCGTAGGTAATCACGGAGTTTTCGCGCTTCGCCACTTCAAGGTTTTCATCGGCGCGCGCAATACCGAGGGTATAGGTCTCCGTACCGACCACGTTGCGACCACGCGCCACGGCATTGGTGTGGATTGAGATGAAGAGGTCGGCATGGTTGCGGTTGGCGATAGCCGCACGCTCCTGCAGCGTCACAAACTTGTCGGACTTACGCGTATATACCACCTTCACGCCCGGACAACCACTCTCCACCATGCGCCCGAAGGCCAGTGCCACGTTGAGATTGATGGTTTTCTCCTTGGCCACCTTGCCTATCGCTCCGGCATCCTTGCCCCCATGACCGGGGTCGATGACGAGCACAAACTTACCGTTTGCCACTGCAGTGAGGGCAAACATAAATGTGGCAACAAGCAGTGCCAGCGTATGTTGAATTGAGGATTTTCGCATAAGGGACTGCAAAGTTAGCATTTTTTTAGAAGTTATCCACAGAATAAAAAATAAAGTATTGCTGCATGGCGCAAAAAAAATCAGCAAAACGCATGTTGCAAGCATGCAAATTTGCGCCATTTTTCACTCCCCGAAACACCCTCAAAAATAGGTCGAGTTTTCTAAAAACAGAGGTTCGCGCAAGGGTCGATAGTTAACGAAACGTTAACTTAATCTTAAAAAAATGTTAAAACGACATTTTTTCCCGATTTGGATTTCGCCGAAAAATGTTGTATCTTTGTAGTACAAAGGGAGAGCCACGTCGGCTTTCCCTATTTTTTTGCCTAAAATGCGCAAAAACAAGGTCAAAGGTTGTTAAAACAAGCTTTGATGTTGTTAAAATTTCCTCCGATGTTGTTTTTCGAAGGTCGGATGTTATGATTTTTTCCTCACTCTTAAATTTTTCTTTATCAAAATTTGCAATTCACACATTGCATTCTAACACAAAATGAAAATATTTTTGAAAAACCGAATTTAACATTTAAATGTTAAAATTTCGGAGCGCGATTTTTACATAAAATCAGCTCGAGTTTTCTAAAAATGGAGGTGATTTCGAAGTCTGAATTAAGCGTGAAAAATTCATAACATTTCCAACCGAGAATCGAAGTTCGTAAAACAAATTCTTAGAAAAAAATATTTCCACGCAAGACAAAATTAAGCTCCCCCCACCCCGCTTCAACAAAAAAATCCGCACACGCCACAACCTAAGTTGCGCGTGTACGGATGCTACATATAGACTTCTCAACTACATGTACGGGATTATTTAATCAAGTGGCTCGTTTGATCGAGGCGCACCGTGAAGTGCGACAAGTCAGTCATCTCAGCACAAATCTGCTCGGTTTCCTGAATCACGTGGAGCAGGAGCGTCAGCGTAGAGAGGTTTGTGCCATCGCTCTGCATGTTCACCAACACTTCGTGGCGGAAGGTACGGAGGTCCTCGCGGATTTGCTCAAACGTGAGGCGGAACTTATCGTTGTCGGCAAAGTTGAGCAAACGCAGATTCGTTGCCACCTCTTCCATGGCCTTGATGACGCGCAGACGGAGCGACACATAGCGCTGCATGTCGTCCTTGCCGATGGGCGTAAAGTTGTTGTCAACATGGTCGAGCGCAGGTTCGGTCAAGCGGAGCAGACCGTAGAGAATCTGTCGCAGAGAGTTGTGCACCAAGTGGAAGTCCGTTGACAAGCGCACCGCAATCGATGGCTCTACACGGCGCAGACAGATGGCTTCGCGTCGGCGCAGATTCTTGATTTCGCGCTTGGTGAGCGAAATGAGGCGCGTAGTCTTGCGCAGCGTGCGGAGGTTTTCGGTGAAAAGTCCGTCGGTCGATTCGCGCAGACAGTTGGCGTAGCGGAACACGAGTTCGGACGAACAAATACCGATATGGCGCTCAAGCATAGGAAGCACAGCCTCGCGGTCGTAAGTCTTGAGGATTTCCTGGAAGAGGAGGTCGCCCTCCTGCATATCCTTCTCCTTAGCATTGCCCATATGGCTCTGGAAGAGAGTGTAGAGTCCCACAGCGATGAGTGCGAAGACTACAACCCAACCGCCATAATTCATCAGCGCAGCAACGAGGCTACCGGCAGCAAAGGCTACGCCGGCTGTGATAAACCAGCCACCGATAACGGTAATCACACCCGTGATGCGGAACACGGCACTCTCGCGCGTCCAGGCACGGTCGGCAAGGCTCGTACCCATCGCCACCATGAACGTAACGAAGGTGGTGGAGAGTGGAAGTTTGAACGACGTACCCAGCGCGATGAGCAACGAAGCCATCACGAGGTTGACGGAAGCACGAAGGAGGTCGTAGGCTACGGTATTGTCCTGAACCTCGGGCGCAACGAAGCGGCTATCGATATAGCGAAGCGTGCGCTCGGGGATAATCTTCACGATGGCGTTGCCCAACGAGTTGCTCCAGCGCACCATGCTGCGCGCCGTGCGCGACGAGCCAAACATTTCGTCGCCCTCGTTCTTGCTCGAAAGGTCGATCGACGTCTTCAGCACAGTGTGCGCCTTCTTCGATGTAGCCAAAGCCACCACCATGATGACGCCCGCAATGACAAGATAAACAAGAGGGGTAGATGCCGATTCGAGCAGCGAGGTCATCATAAAGGCATTGGGGTCGGCAACTCCGGAGTTGGTGAAATCCGTAAACGAAGACAAGCCTGCAAGGGGCACACCGATGAAGTTTACAAGGTCGTTGCCGGCAAAGGCTGTGGCAAGCGCAAACGTGCCTACCAACACCACTACGCGAAACACGTTGACCTTACACCAATGAAGCACCTGCATCAAGAGCGAGAACACAACAAAGCAAATACCCAAAATCAGCAACACGTTGTCGTTGACAAACGCCTTCATATCGGGAGTCATAAAGGCTAAGTGCTTCAAACCCTTGAAGAGCATGAAATACACGATGGACGTGATGGCGATACCGCCGAAAATGCCAATTTTCAAGCCTAACCCCTTGTGAATGTTGAAGGTAAAAAGAATTCGGGCCAAATACTGCACCAGCGCTCCAAAGATAAAGGCGATAGGCACGGAGAAGAAAATACCCAAAATTACCTCAAGCGCCTTGGCTGTGTTGAGGTATTCGGAGAAGGGAAGTCCACCCTCGCCTATCATCTTCACTACGCTCAGAGCAAAGGCTGCACCGAGCATTTCGAACACGAGCGACACGGTGGTCGAAGTGGGCATTCCGAAGGAGTTGAAGATGTTGAGCAACACGATGTCCGTAATCATCACCGCCACGAAGATAATCATCACTTCGTGAAACGTGAAGTATTGCGGATTGAAGATGCCGTGGCGCGCAATGTCCATCATGCCGTCGCTCAAGGCGCAACCGAAGAACACGCCGGCAGCGGCTATCGCAATGACCGTCTTGAACTTGGCAGCCTTGGCGCCTACCGCGCCATTCAAGAAGTTTACAGCGTCGTTCGACACGCCTACCCACAAATCAAAGATGGCAAGCAGTCCGAGCAACACGACCATGGTGAGGTAAATCCATTCCATAATTTTGAAGTTCTTTGTTAATTAAATTTTTTCTGTTGCAAAATTATGAACATCAAATTTTATTATAGTTACGCAGATGTTAAGAAATTGTTAAATTTCGATGGTTAACGGGTAGTCGGTTCTCACCATGAAATACCCCGACAAACATGCTCTGATAAAAAAAAAAATCGGACAATACTGCGCTGCCGTAGCTCGGCAATGCAATATTGTCCAATCTATATATAATTAATGAGTGGGAGCGTAGGATTACTTTCTGCCTACCACCACTTTCTTACCATCTACGATGTAGATACCTGCAGGAAGCTGGTTCAAAGTTGCAGCATCGTCGCTCAACTTCACACCGCATACGGAGTAAATGCCCTTCGCGAAAGGCTTTACATCGGCTTCAACGCCTTCAACACCGGCAAGAATCTTGTATTCGTCCTCTGAAACCAACTTGATTTCAGCGGAACTGCCGGCAGGCACTGTGAGGTAAGCTGTGTTAGCGGGGATGAACTTCAAATCGGCGGGCGCAACGAAGCCTACGCTTCCGTCCTTCAACTTGCCCAACACGCGCATGGTGTTGGCGTCGAACTTCTTCTGGTTGTTGTGCTTATTCGAACCGTTATTGAAATATACGCCCTTCATCAAGTTGCCCTTGATGGATGCAGGAGTCGTTGCGAGGGGTTGGAGACGATTGTTAGCAGCTTTGTCGGAGGCCATCTTCACGATAACAGCCGTAGCCTCGGGGATGATGCCGCCGTCGATTTCCTTCCAAACAGCCAAACCTCCATCTACGCGGTCAACATAGTAGGCCTTCATGCCTTCGGACACGAGTTCGTTGGCAAAACCGGCATAAAGCGTGTGGTAGTAAGCGCCTTCAGCGGCGATTGCAACCGAAGGTATCAGGCCGAAATAGTTGTCCGTAGCTGCGTCAACAGGAAGCAGATACCAGTCGCGAGTTGACGAACCGCTCGTCATAACTACGCCTTCGTCGCCGTCCCAATCTTCATCGCTCAAGTACTTCACAAGGCCTTTAGCCTCGGCATACGCCTGATAAGCGCCGGAAACTGCGCGGCTCTCTCTCATCTTGACGTAGTAGCCAATGATGCTATACGTATCTACGCCCTGAGTTTCAAGATTGTACCCATTAGCCGAAGGTACGCTCTTGAAATAAATGATGGTCGAGGGGTCGGAAACGATAGTCTCGAAAGGCTTTACCGTTTTGAGTGCGCCGAGGTCAGCGTCCGACGTTGCAAGGTTTACACTACCGCGGTTGTCAATCACGGAAATGTAGCGCTCCGTCTTGTGGTTCTTCACGCGATAGAATCCATCGGCTTGAGCCAAGGCTACAGCGCACGCAAAAAACGAAATAAAAAATGTAAAAATTCTCATGCTTAAACGAAATACTCTGCTTTCTGCTTAAATGGCACGCACCACTAAGTAGAAAGCAGAGTTATGGATAATCAAATGTTATTATTCAGCAATACAGATACTTACACGATTCAAAGAAGGTGTAGAGTAAGGCTGTTCGCTGTCGCCCTTAGCGATAGTAACGATGCGGCTCTTGTCGATGCCGAGCTTCTTAACGAGCACGTCAGCAACAGTGTTTGCACGCTGAGTTGAAAGGCGGTCGTTGATAGCCTTGTTGCCTGTACCCTTATCAGCATAGCCCGAAATAGTTACCTTAGCATCGGGATTCTTCTTCAAGTAGTCAGCAATTTCTTCAACCTTAACCATTTCAGTAGCTGTGATTGTGCGGCTATTGATTGTGAAGAACACATCGCGACGGAGAGGCTCGCGCTTAACTGCCTTTTCAACAACTACGGGAGTTTCAGCAGGCTTAGCGGGCACTTCAACTACGCGTTCAACTACGCGCTCGATAACACGTTCAACGGGTGCGGGTGCAGGAACTGTCTTAGTAGTGTTAGTCTTACCGAAGTTCCACTTAAGACCAACAAGACCGTTGAAATACCAGTCGCTGTTGCCTGCGCGCTTAGAGTTGTAGTGGTCGTTTACTGTGTTAGCCTGAAGTTCGAGACCCAAGCTGAGGTTTTCGTCGATGCGGAAGTCACCCATGAGGCCTACGCGTGCAGCGAGGCGGCACTTTGTGCCATCCCAAAGGTGGTCAAGGTTCTGGTTGTAACCAGTAGTGCTACCGTTCAAGAGAACAGTCTTCACGTCCTGAGCTTCGTCGTTGTGCCAAGCTACGTTCAAACCAACACCGAGAAGTGCAGAAAGGTTGAAGAAGCGTTCGGGCTTGTAACCGAAGAAGAAGTTAGAGAGGTTCATGGTACCATCTACCATGGGAGCAACGTAGTTCCACTTCCAGTCGTAAGTAGCACCGCTCATCTTTTCCAAACCTGCGCGGCTCTGCCATGCGTTAACAGAGAAGCGAGCACCCCATACGGGAGTGAAGTTGTAACCTCCACCAATCTGGAAGTTGTATGAAAGAAGGTCGTTAAAAGAAATTTCGCCCAAAGTGTGTTGTGCGCCGAGAGGCTGAATCTGAACATACCAGTGGGGATTGAATTCGTTCACAATCTGCTCTTGCTTTTCCTGAGCGTTAGCTGTGAAGCAGCCCAAAGCCAAGAGACATGATACAATAGTCTTAGTGAATTTCATAATCCTATTATTTCTAATTAAAATTTTGATAGCGAGGTTCCCGAACGATTCCTCATTCGGGAATCCTCATACTATATAAATGAGTGAATTACTTGGTTGGGATTACTTTACGCGAACGTAGTACTTGTTAGCAACTACAACACCGCTAAAGTCAACTGCTGTGTAAGCAACTTCGTAAACGTAGCCGCTCTGGAGCTTGAGATTCAATACCACTTCGTCGCCTGCGATTACTTCGCCAATCTTATCCTGAGCATTAGCAGCCTGGAGCGCAGCTGTACAGTCAGCATCGCCATCCTGAGCGCTTACCTTGCCATCCAATGAGAATACGTTAGTCACACCAACGAGCTTCTTAGCAGCAGGAGCAAGAATTTCAGCTGTATAAGATGTAGGCATCAAAGTGAGTGAATTTTCTGCAACTACAGTAGGCATGCGCTTCACCTGGCTGAGCTTGCCATAGCCACCTACTGTCTTAGCGAACATTACGGGCTGGAGTGCCTTGTTAGTGTTGTTGATCAAGTTGCAGAACTTGTTGTTGAACTTGTTGAGATACTTAGTAAGGCCTGCCTTAATATCGTCCTTAGCTTCTGCAATCTTATCTGTAACTTCCATCAACTTGTTGAGTTCGTCGAGCACCTTGTTAACATCGTCCATGAATGCGTCGAGGTCTTCGAGTGTCTGGTTTACGCCATCGAGCGAACCAACGATGTTGCCGTAAAGCTTGTTAACAACTTCGTAGATGTTCTGTTCGCTTTCGATTGTCTTAACGATAGGAATTTCGATTTCACGAACGATAGACAACTTGAAGTCCTTAATTTCCACTGTCTGACCTTTAACTGTGAAGTCAGTAGAGGGCACGTCGATGTAGTATTCAGGAATTGTGATATCTTCTGTTTCCTGAACATGAACACCTTCAATTACGCGGTCAACTTTCACAGTGTGAGTCGTAGCAGGAACCTTAACCTTCACTACAGAAGTTTTACCGTCCATATCTTCAATCACAACGTCATCCAACTTGATGATTGTGTCGATTGCGAGGTCGTACTTAACAGTAGTGTTGATGTCAACCTTGAAAGTAATCTTGCAATCTTCTTCGTTGAGTTCGGGGATAGTGATCTTGTTGATTGTAGGAGCTTCGAACTTCATACCTGAGAAGTCAGGAATCAAGTTTTCGAATCGACCAAATACCTGGTCAGCCATACGGTCGATGAAGTTTTCAACACGATTTACGCCAGGAAGCTTAGTATAGTTGAAGTCCTTACCGAATGCGTAAGAAAGAGGCTTAACTACTGTAGCCGCAACTGCGTAGTGAGAGTATGTGCTGCGAGTCTGGCCGAGGTCGTCAGTCCAAGTAGCCTTCACTGCGTTAGCGTCGAGCATGCCATCCAACTGTTCTACGAGTGTAGAAGCAATGTTTGTAACGTTCACACCGTCGCGAACTGAAGTCAAGTCCTTAACAACATCCTTCAATGCATCGAGGTCGAGGTCAATCTTAACCTTGTTTTCGTCGCCACCCTTAAGAGTTGCCTTAGCTTCGTAGAAAGCGTTGTTGTTGCCGGCACGTGAAACGCCGAATGTCAACTTGTGGTCAGAGGGTGCGATGCTGCTGAGCTCAACGGGAGAAACTTCGTCCAAGCTATTAACGAGCTGGAACTTAACACCAGTGAAGTCAACAGTGTTGGGGTTCACTGTGAGGTAGAGTGTACCTGCGTTGCCTTCATCGCCAACGATTACAGCACCGTCCTGCTTTGTCCATGCTTCAACACCGAGCATCTTGAGGTCAGCAGAAGTAAGCTTCAAATCATCCTGATTAGCATAGAAGCGAGGCTTAGCTGTGGGGAATTCAACACCGTTTGAACCTGCGTAGCCATAGTAAGCTGCGAGGATGTTGCTGCGGAGGTTGAAGGGAAGCGCTGCATAGCCGAACACGGGGCTTGTTGCACCCTGAACGAGTACGCTTGTAATCAACTGGTTGAATGCGCCTTCGAGGTTATTGAGTTCTGTTTCAAGACCATTTACACGTTCTGTAAGTGTGTCGAGGTCAGCGCGGAGCTTTTCGTCAGCAGCCTTGTAAGCAGCGTCAATAGCTTCGATCTTTTCATTAAGGCTCACTACAGAGTCGTTCAAGAGTTGCTTCAAGTTAGTTACAGAATCTTCCAAAGCCTTCTGAACTTCCTGAGCAGCTGCATCTGCATAAGCATTTGCAAGGCGGAGGTTCTGAGCTGCCAATGTGTCGAGACGCTCGATTTCTGAGTAAACAGAGTCTTCCATCTTAACAACGCGGTTGAAAGCTTCGAAAGCCTTATCGTAAGCAGTCTTGAGGCTATCGCTCCAGCAGTATCTCAAAGCTTCGAGTGCATCAACTCTATTTTGGAGTTCGTCGATACGGATGCTGTCAGCATCGATACGAACCGAGTCGCGCTTTGCCAATTCGAGGGCAGCTTCAGCAATACCCTTAGCTTCAGTAGCAATCTTGTTGGCTTCGTTGATGCGACGAATGATGTCTGTAGAATCTTTAACCCATTCGCAATCAGTAGGAGTGCATGTGCAGTTGCCACCTGTACCAGCGTTGGGGTCGCAGTTGCAAGAACCATCCTTAGAGTGGTCGCAATTGCAATTACCGTCACCATCGGGGTCGCAAGGATTCTTCTTGTTTTCGAGGTCTTCAATGCGCTTCTTCAAAGAGTCGATAGCCTGCTGAAGAGTTGTCACCTGACCACTCAATGTACCAACCTGACCGTTCAAACCGTTGATATCATTGTTGTTTTCGAGTGAATCCAACTTGTGGCGTGCTTCGAGGTCAGCCAATTCTGCCTTCAATCCGGCGATTTGCTTTTTCAACAAATCTTCCAAAGTAAGATTCTGCTCCATCATTTGCTCGTGAAGGTCTGCGAACTTGTCTTCAGTTGTGTCATCACAAGCAACGAAAGAAGTTGCTGATACTACGAATGCAGCAACCATCAAAAATCCATTAATGAATTTCTTTCTCATTGTTAATAATTAATTGTGTTAGTATATTATTCCGTTTTTATTGCAAGAAGCTCAATTCAACCCAAGACATTGCACACGCTATATACTCAATATATAATATATAGACGCACCAACATCCCTATACATTGGCCTCAGAAATGCAAAATTGCAAAGTTTTTCACAATTTACACAACTTTAAACGAATTTTCTACTAAAAATAGAAAACTCGTACACATTTTTGATACGTATAACTTACAAAGTCGTTGTAAATCTGATTAACTCATTGATAATATGCTACAATCTGCCCATTGCCGAATAAAAATTATCTTGCCGACTGCAACCTTTCTACGATTTCCTGAGCAGCATGCTGCGGCGCACCGGGCTCACCTAAGATTTCGGCCATACGCTCATAGCCTGCCAACTGCTTTGCTCGCTCATCGCCACCTGGAAGTATGCGCTGCAAGTGACGACTGACGTTATCCACATTCATAGCGTCGGCCACGAGTTCGGGCACGACCTCTTCGTTGGCAACAAGATTGACCAATGAAATATACTTCACCTTCAAAAACCAACGGCGAAGCACATTCACCACCTTGCCCATAGCGATATAATAACACACGACCTGTGGCACTCGGAAAAGCGCCGTTTCGAGCGTAGCCGTGCCCGATGTAACCAAAGCTGCCGTTGCATGCGACAATAGCGGATACGTCTGCGACTGTACAATCGCGGGTTGCAACTGGGCCTCCCAGCCTAAGCGCTGAAACTCCTTTGCATAAAAATCCATCGCCACCGAGGGCGCACCGGCAAGAACCAACTGATACCCCTTCTTCACATAAGGAAGGGCAGCCTCGCACATCTTACGAAGATTGTCCGTAATCTCCTGCTTACGGCTACCGGCAAGCAGCGCAATGATGGGGCGCTTTGCATCTAACCGATTCTTCGCGCAAAAATCAGCGAACGACTCCGTGTAGCTCGTTTTAAACGCCGCAACTTCGTCGGCCGTAGGATTTCCTACGTATGAAATGGGATAACCGTGTTTTTTCTCAAAAAAATCGATTTCGAAGGGTAAAATCGAGAATAAGCGGTCGATATTCGCACGAATATCCTTGATACGATGCTCCTTCCACGCCCAAATTTTGGGAGAGATGTAGTAATAAACCGGACAGATGGCGTGCGCCTTGACAAACTTGGCGATTTTCAGATTAAACCCGGGATAATCTACCAATATCACGCAATCAGGGCGCCACTCGCTGATTTGCTGCTTACATTGCGCCATACCTCGAAGAATAGTGCGCAAATGTAAGAGCACAGGAATGAAGCCCATATATGCCAGATTCTTATAATGACAAAGCAGGGTGCCACCTTGGCGAAGCATCTCATCGCCTCCATAAAACCGGAACTGCGCTTCAGCATCGCGTGCTTTCAGCGCTTTCATCAAATGCGCAGCATGAAGATCGCCACTCGCTTCGCCTGCAATCAAAAAATACTTCATTTCTCAGTAAATATGACATGGAGGAAGCCCCGGCCGCTTCGTTTCAAAAAGAAGCTGAGCTTCCAAAAAATTAAGCCTACACTAAAGCGCAAACTGCTGTTTTTCAAAACGAAAGCGTTTTCAGCAATTCATAGTCCGTACAATCGAGCGTAACGGGCACCACTGCCACATAGCCGTGCTCCATTGCCCAGATATCCGTATCGGTTTGCTCGGGCTCCAGATTTTCGCGATTTCCGACGAGCCACACGTAAAGCTTGCCCGTCGTTGGGTGTACGCAAGCCTTCGTTTCCTTCGTCCAACGGCTCTTTGTCATGCGACAAACCTTGATGCCCTTGAATTCACGTCCTTGCGGAAAATTGACGTTCAAGCAAGAAAATTCGGGCATTCCCTCAGCCAAAACTTTCTGCGTAATCGTTACGATTGCATCGGCAAGCGGTGTGAAATCTGCTTCCGAAGAGTGATTATCAAGGGAATACGCTATCGACGGAATGCCCTGCATCGCACCCTCATAACAAACGCCCATCGTGCCTGAATAATGCGCATTAACAGCCGAGTTGTCGCCATGATTGATGCCGCCCACAACAAGATTGGGCACTTTCTTCACGATTTCATTCATCGCCACCTTGACGCAATCAACCGGCGTGCCGCTACAGCTATACACCTCAAGCCCCTCCTCCTTGCGCAGCAATGTATAGCGCAAAGGCACGGTCGAAGTGATGGCACAACTGCCGCCCGAACGCGGTCCGTCGGGGGCAACAACAAGAATATCGGCATAAGGGCGGAGCACGTCAATAAGGAAATTAATCCCCCTTGCGCTCACGCCATCATCGTTTGAGATAAGAATATAGGGTCGCATAGTTCATATTTTTCGGCAAATTTACTAAAAAACTTTTAGCCACACTCTTTGTTCAAAAAAAATAATTAACTTTGCAAAATCCATAGCGGCGCCCATTACATCAAACCTCTATTTGCGGGTCCGCTCATCTGACATTTATGGGAAAAATCATTGCATTAGTAAATCAAAAAGGTGGTGTTGGTAAGACCACGACTTCGATGAACCTCGCAGCTTCATTGGCAACACTCGAAAAGAAAGTGTTGCTCATTGACGCCGACCCTCAAGCTAACGCCTCGTCAGGATTGGGAGTTGACTTGAGCCAGATCGATGCGTCCATCTACCAGTGCTTAATAAACCTCATTGATGTGCGCGAAGCCATCTACACCACCGACATAGAAAACCTCGACATCATTCCGTCGCACATCGACCTCGTAGGGGCTGAAATCGAAATGCTGAACTTCAAGAATCGCGAACGCATCATTCAAAAAGTTCTTGCCCCCATCAAGGATGAGTACGACTACATCCTCATCGACTGCTCGCCCTCATTAGGACTCACCGTGGTCAACGCACTCACAGCAGCCGATTCCGTCATTATCCCCGTGCAGTGCGAATATTTTGCGCTCGAAGGTATTTCGAAATTGCTCGACACGATACGTATCATCAAGCGCAAAACCAATCCTTCGCTTTCCATCGAAGGTTTCCTGCTCACGATGTACGATTCGCGCCTTCGCCTTGCAAATCAAATCTACGACGAAGTGAAGCGCCACTTCCAGGAGCTCGTGTTCGACACGGTCATCCAGCGCAACGTCAAGCTCTCCGAAGCTCCTTCACACGGTCTTCCCGTCATTCTCTACGACGCCGACTCGACCGGTGCAAAGAACCACTTAGCGCTCGCCAAGGAAATTATTAAGAAAAACTCTATGAAAGCCGGCGAATAATCCGGCCTTCGTACCCGACAAAACATTTGCGTTCCACCATGGCTGTTAAAAAGAAATTCACAGCACTGGGCCGCGGCCTCGACGCACTTATCTCCACGCAGGAAGAAGTGCAGACCAACGGCTCATCATCCATCAGCGAAATACCCCTTAATCAAATATTAGCCAACCCGAATCAGCCCCGTCGGGAATTCGACGAAACGGCATTGAGCGAATTGGCGGAGTCAATCAAAAATGTTGGTATCGTTCAGCCCATAACTTTGAGAAAGATGGAAAGCGGAACGTACCAAATCATCGCAGGCGAACGCCGCTGGCGCGCATCACAGATGGCGGGGCTCCAATCCATCCCGGCCTACATCCGCACCGCCGACGATGAAAACATGATGCAGATGGCACTGGTCGAAAACATTCAACGCGAAGACCTGAACGCCATCGAAGTAGCCCTTGCATATCAACACTTGATTGAGAAATACAACCTTAAGCAAGAAGAGCTCAGCGAGCAAATTGGCAAGAACCGCACAACGATTGCCAACACGCTACGTCTGCTCAAGTTGCCCGCACAAGTGCAGATGGCCATCAAGAACAAACAAATCGACAAAGGCCATGCACGCGCCTTGCTCGGACTTACCGACCCCACACTGCAGGTAAAGCTGTTCAAGGAAATTGTTGAGAAAGGCTACTCCGTGCGCCAGGTTGAAGAAATGGTAGCTCAGATAAATATGGGCGAGAGCGTTGTCAGCGGACGCCAAAAATTGCAAGACAAGCGCACACTGCTGCCCGAAGAATTCAAAATTCTGAAGAACGAACTTTCAGATTTTTTCAAGGCCAAAGTACAAATGACGTGTTCGCAACAAGGCAAGGGAAAAATCAGCATTCCTTTCAACAACGAAGAAGAGCTTACGCGCATCATCGAACTCTTCGACCGAATGAAGAAATGATTTATTCAAAAATGAGGCTAATCAAACAAATATTCGTACTCATAGGGTGCTGCGTCGGTGCAATTTGTGCATCGGCGCAAGCGCGTATTATTACGGAAGAAGGCCAGATGCCCACGCATACGCCCAAAGCCATCCTCACCGACACACTTCTACCGACCAACAACGACGCTCCCGAACTATCAACTCCCGACATCGACACAATCGACTTGCAGTTCTCACCAACGGAAGAGAAAGAGCTACGCAAACAACAGCGCAAACTTGCACGCGCCAACTTTGTACCCAATCCTCAACGCGCACTCTGGTTGGCTTTGGTAATCCCCGGTGCCGGACAAATCTACAACCGCAAATATTGGAAGCTCCCCCTTGTGTATGGCGGATTCTTAGGATGTACTTACGCCTTCACGTGGAACCAGCAGATGTATGGCGACTATTCTCAAGCCTACCTCGACATCATGGACACGAACCCCGAGACTAAGAGCTATCTGGAATTTCTTCCGCCCAACTACAGCATCGAGGGACGCGAGGACTATTTCAAGGAATTGTTCAAGAATCGTAAAAACCGCTACCGTCGTTGGCGCGACCTCTCCGCATTCTGCTTTGTAGGAGTTTACATCTTATCGGTGGTCGATGCTTATGTCGATGCCCAACTTTCAGAATTCGACATCACCCCCGACCTTACGATGCGCCTCGAACCCACTATTATTGAGAACGACAACTTCAGCAACCAACGCAAGCAGCAGAGCTACGGCATTGGCTGCAGCCTGAACTTTTAGCATCGGCCTACGCGCCCCTACACTTTGCCGAAAATCTACGACTAACGACCTCTTTAACAGCCTCATCCCCCAACCTCATTCCAGCTACATTCAATGACGAAACCCCTGAAATATATCCTCATCTGCCTCCTTGCGCTAAGCACACACACCGCCGATGCGCAAAACGATAGTGTGTTCGTAGTTCACGACGACGAACTCAATTCCGACGCAATCATAGGTATTCCGGAGAGCATGATGGCCGACATTGACTCACTGCTGATGTTGTGGAATTCCAAGCAATACATGTTTCCACTCTCCGGCAATGAGACAGCCACATATCTCACCGCCCTCACCGACTCCGATTTCCAGGAGCGCCTCAACCGCATCCCGGCGATTGTAGAAATGCCCTACAACAACATTGTTCGCCAATTCATCGACCAATATACGGGCAAGAACAACAAGACCATCAGTTTCTGTCTCGGTGCCGGAAACTTCTACATCCCGATGTTCGAAGAAGCCCTGGCTTACTACGACTTGCCCTTCGAGTTCAAATACCTCCCCATCATCGAATCGTCGCTCAACCCCATAGCCCGCAGCAAAGCAGGCGCCGTAGGGCTTTGGCAATTCATGCTCGCCACGGGCAAGCGCTATGGATTGGAGGTAAACAGCTTTGTCGATGAGCGCCAAGACCCTGTAAAGTCAACATGGGCAGCTGCGCGCTATCTTAAGGACCTTTACGACATTTACCACGATTGGAGCCTGGTCATCGCAGCCTACAACTATGGTCCAGGCAATGTGAACAAAGCCATTCACCGCGCCGGGGGCGAAGCCGACTACTGGAAGATTTACCCCTTCCTCCCTACCGAAACCCGAGGCTATGTGCCCGCATTTATTGCCGTAAATTACGCCATGCAATATTACTGCGACCACCACATTACCCCCATGCAGACGCAATACCCCATTGCTACCGACACCGTAATCATCGACAAGATGCTGCACTTTCAGCAGGTGGCCGACCTTTGCAACATCAATATTGACGCGCTCAGAGCGCTCAACCCTCAATACAAGAAAGACATCATCCCCGGCAACGTCAAGCCCTATGCGCTCCGACTGCCACAGGAGACGCTGCTCACGTTTATCGACCTTGAAGACAGCATTTACCTCCACCGCAGCGATGAATTGCTGAAACGCCGCACAAAAGTCGATATTCCTAAAGAAGCCGCCACTCCAACAGGCTCAAAGCCCAAAACCATTCGCGTGCGCAAAGGCGAAAATTTAGGTTCTATCGCAGCTAAATACAAGACCACCGTTGCAAAGCTCAAAAAGCTCAACGGTTTGAAAAACAACAACATTCGCGCAGGGCAAAAGCTCCGCATAAGATAATTGCGCCATGGAAGAAAAAGAACTCACCCCTCAGGAAATCCAAGATGAGAAAATGATTAGCGAGGCTTTTCAGCACCTCATCGACACATATTTAGCTTCCAACCACCGCGGCAAGGTTGATGTCATTACCAAGGCCTTCAACTTTGCCAAGCAGGCCCACAAAGGAGTACGACGCCGTTCGGGAGAGCCCTACATTCTCCACCCTATCGCCGTCGCACAGGTAGCTTGCGAGGAAATCGGCTTAGGCTCAACCTCCATCTGCGCAGCTTTGCTCCACGACGTTGAGGAGGACACCGACTACACCAACGAAGACCTCTGCAACCTCTTTGGTCCGAAAGTAGCAAACATCGTTGAGGGAGTCACCAAAATATCCGGTGGTATCTTCGGCGAACACGCATCGCTCCAGGCCGAAACCTTCAAGAAGTTGCTGCTCACCATGAGCGACGACATCCGCGTCATCCTCATCAAGATTTCCGACCGTGTGCACAACATGCGCACGCTCAGTTCGATGCTCCCTTCTAAGCAATACAAAATCGCGGGCGAAACGCAGTACATCTTTGCTCCGCTCGCCGACCGCTTAGGACTGAACAAAATCAAAACCGAACTCGAAAACTTAAGCTTCAAATACGAGCACCCCGAAGAATATCAAACCATCGTAAACCAGCTTGAAGCCTCAAAGATGGAACGCGACGACGAGTTTCGCGCATTTATCACCCCCATCCGCGAAGCGCTCGACAAGCTCCACCTCGACTACACCATCAAAGCCAGAGTTAAGAGCCCCTACTCCATCTGGAAGAAAATGCAGACCAAGAAGGTGAAGTTCGAGGAAGTTTACGACATCATGGCCATCCGAATTGTGTTCAAGCCCCAGGACCGTGCGCAGGAAAACAGCGAATGTTTCCGCATCTACTCTGAGCTTACGAGCATCTATCGCCCCCACCCCTCGCGCTTCCGCGACTGGCTGTCAATGCCCAAAGCCAATGGCTATCAGGCACTCCACAACACATTCATGAGCCCCACCGGTAATTGGGTCGAAGTCCAAATCCGCTCCGACCGCATGGATGATGTGGCAGAACAAGGCTTCGCCGCACACTGGAAGTACAAAGCTCCCGGATCGGAGTACGACTCTTCCGAACTCGACCAATGGCTTAACTCCATCAAAGAAATACTCGACGACCCGCACCCCGACACCCTCGACCTGCTGGATACAATTAAGCTCAACCTCTATGCGCGCGAAATCCTCGTATTCACACCCAAGGGCGAAATCAAAACGATGCCTGCCGACAGCACCGTGCTCGACTTTGCGTTCATGATTCACTCTTTCCTCGGTAGCCACTGTTTCGGTGCGAAGGTCAACCACAAACTCGAACCGCTCAGCTACAAACTGAAAAGCGGCGACCAGATTGAAATCCTGACGTCCAAGACGCAGCGCGTACAGCCCGAATGGCTCAACTTTGCAACGTCGGCCAAAGCACGTGGAAAAATCCAAGCCATTCTGCGCCGCGAACGCCGAGAAAAGGAGATGCAGGGCGAAGGCATCATCAAGGACTTCCTGCAGCAAAACGAGATTGACTACAACACAGCAATTGTCGAAAAACTCTGTAAGCTCCACCACTACCGACAGCGCGACGAATTCTTCCTTGCCATAAGCGACAAAAAAGTCACACTCTCCGAGAACGACGTCAACGCGCTGCTCGGCAAAAAAGCCTCACGCCGAGGATGGCTCGACTTCTTCCCATTTATTAATAATAAGGACGAAGAATCTTCAGCCCACACTTCGAATAGCAGC
>JAFOWI010000193.1 GCA_017425985.1 Bacteroidaceae bacterium
GACCTTTTTCCTCCAAGGAGCACACAACCATTCGGGCTGAAAGCCCAAAAGCGACAAGCCCAGGGCAAGGAGAACAACGTGAGCCGACACCCTGGGTAGACCACAACCCGAATGATGCGCCCTACAGGGGCAAAAGCAAAACTCTCAATAAAACTTCTTCATATCAGCTTTTGCCCTTTCCAAGTACGCACCTCCAATAACAAGCAAACCCAGGGCGCTGTTCCTGCAGAACTTGCTCTGGGTTATGCGTTCCTTTCCCCATTGGAACGTAGTTTTCAGACGATTTTTTGAACCATCCAACATTAAAAAAATGTCTCATGGAATTATAAAACTACACAAGACATTTTCATAATGCACCTGAGATTTTAGCGGGCACCAATTCTTCGCCAAAAAGCGAAAGCACCTGATTGACCTTGTCTAACTGCACTGTAGGTTTGCCATGTTCCAACTCTCGAACAAAACGAACGCCCACACCGCTACGCTCCGCTAACTCTTGTTGCGTGAGTTTGTGCAACACTCTCTTTTCAATGATATATTTTCCTAAGTCCATAATAATTTAGTTTGATGCAACATCCCGTTCGGGTTTAATCTCCTTTAGAAACACCTAAAATCAACCCTTACGGGTGCAAAATTAATAAATTTAATTCTAAAACATCCCGAAAGGGATTATTTAAAGTGAGAATTTCGCCCCCAAATAGTCGTTTAACTTCAGCAAATTCAATATGAAACACGTTCTCCTTTTTCTCCTTCTCCCTCTTTGTGCCTCCGCCCAGCGCACGCTGACATTGCAGGAGTCGCTCAAACTGGCATGCGAGGCTTCGCCCGATGCACAGGCGGCACGGCATACGTTTCGCACGGCATATTGGAACTATCGCTACCACAAGGCGAACTACCTGCCCTCGCTGACGCTCACGTCGAATCCTTACCTGAACCGCAGCATTTCGAAGGTGACACAGGGCGACGGTACGGTGCGCTATGTGGAACAGAATCTGCTTTCGTCGGACCTCAGTTTGAGCTTGACGCAAAACGTGCCATGGACGGGAGGTACGCTGAGTGTGCAATCGTCCATCGACCGCCTGGACCTTTTCAACGATAAGACGACGTCGTGGCAAACGGCACCCGTGTTCCTCACCTACTCCCAGCAACTCTTTGGCTACAACTCCATGAAGTGGGACCGCCGCATCGAACCAGCCAAATACACCGAGGCACGCCGTTCGTACGTCGAGACGGTTGAGTTTGTCAAGGCCAGTGCCGTGAGTCGCTTCTTCAGTCTGGCGCTGGCGCAAAGCAACCTCGAGAGTGCGCGTCAAAACTTTGCACAGGCCGACACGCTCTATCGCATTGCCCAAGGACGCTACGAAATGGGCTCCATCACCGAAAGCGACATGCTCCAACTCGAAGTGAAGCGCCTCAACGAAGAAACCGCACTGCTCAATGCGGGTACGCAACTCGACTATGCCATGCAGTCGCTCCGCTCTTACCTGGGCATCACGACGGACGACAGCCTCGTGATTCACACCGACAGCATTGTGCCCGTCTTCACCGTCAGTGCCGAGCGCGCATTGAGCATCGCCCTGCAACGCTCGCCCGACGTGTTGAGTTGGCAACGCCGACTGACGCAAGCCGATGCGGATGTTTCCTACGCCAAAAGTCAGGCAGGACTGAAGGCTGACATCTACCTCCGCTTCGGACTCACGCAAACCGCCAACCGCTTCAAGGAGGCATATCGCAATCCCATGGACCAGCAATACGTCAGCATTGGACTCTCACTCCCCATCCTTGACTGGGGACGCGGCAAGGGGCGCATTCAGGTGGCACGCTCACAGCGCGAACTCGTGGCCATACAGGTGGAACAGGCAGAAACGGACTTCGAGCAAAACATCCGTCGCATCGTGGCGCAATTCAACCTCGCCGCACGGCGCGTAGGCATCAGTCGCCGCACGGCAGAAACCGCCGAGCGCCACTACGACGTGGCACGCCGCCTCTACGTCATGGGTAAAAACACCGTCCTCGAACTCAACAACGCCCTCAGCGAAAAAGAGAGCGCCCGACAATCTGCCATGAGCGCCCTCGAAACCTACTGGAACCTCTACTTCACCCTCCGCTCCCTCACGCTCTACGACTTTGAGCGCGAACGCGAAATCGAGGCAGAAGTAAGTTTTTAGCGTACAGCGCACTCAGAGTTTTCAGAGTCTTCAGACCACTCAGCCTACAAGCGCTCCATGCTTCGCTCAGCGACGTCGCTGGCATTTTTTGGCACTCAGAAATGCTCCCGGGGTCCCGCTGGCACTTTTTGGCACTCAGAAATGCTCGCCGGAGTCCCGCTGGCACTTTTTGGCGCTCGAAAATGCTCGCCGGAGTCCCGCTGGCATTTTTTGGCACTCAGAAATGCTCGCTGGGGTCCCGCTGGCACTTTTTGGCACTCAGAAATGCTCGCC
>JAFOWI010000194.1 GCA_017425985.1 Bacteroidaceae bacterium
ATCCTTATTTTCAACGAAAGTAGAAGTTGTATGTAAGTTTATGGCATAAACAAACTTGCATTTGTGAAAATTGAAAGAATAATAATAAGATTATGTCAAAATTCAAAGTTCCCAATACCTATGTCATCATATTCTTCGTGCTGGTGTTGTGCGCCGTCTCCACATGGTTTGTGCCGGGCGGCAATCCGCAGTCGTGGCAGGTGCTCTCAGCGGTTTACGAAGGTTTTAGTAAGCAGTCGGGCATCATTATTTTTGTGCTGATTATCGGCGGTGCGTTCTGGATTATCAACAGTACGAAAGCCGTGGACGAGGGGATTATGCGCTTCATTGCACGTACGCAGCGCCTTGAGCGCTATGGTGCTGTGCGCCGTGTTGGTGTGGGTAACATTGTCATTGTGCTCATCATGTTGCTCTTCGGACTCTTCGGCGCAGTCTTCGGAATGAGCGAGGAAACCATTGCTTTCGTAGCGGTCGTCATACCCTTGGCAAAATCCCTGGGCTACGACGAGTTTGTAGGTGTCAGCATGGTGTATCTTGCCGCACATGTAGGGTTTGCCGGCGCTATGCTCAATCCGTTTACCATTGGTATTGCGCAGGATATGTCAGAGTTGCCCCTGTTTTCGGGCATCGAATACCGCACGCTCTGCTGGCTGGTGCTGATGGTGGTGGCTATTGTTTTTGTGTTGTGGTACGCACGTCGTGTGAAGCGCACGGTAGGTGTGGCGCCCACGCAACAGGTGGCTGTTTCGCAAGATGCTGACAACGCATCCGTAGGCATCCGTCCGTGGGTGTGCCTTGCTATCGTAAGCGCCGTGTTGCTTTATTTTTGTGTGAACCACGCCGCCGCTTGTGTCATTAAGATAGGGCAGATTCAGTATGCTTCGCCCGCTTTGTTGTGGATTGTGAGCGCTCTTTTCGTAGGGTGTTCGGTGCTGGCATTGCGTGTGAACTATCGTATGTTTGTGCTCAACCTGCTGTTGTTCGGTATCGCGTTTCTGATAGTTGGTGCCATGGGCTACGGCTGGTATCTTCCTGAAATTTGTGCGCTCTTCGTGGGCATGGGCATTGCGGCAGGTTTTTCGGCAGGTTATTCAGCCGACAAGATTGCGCTCGAATTCATGGCAGGCGCAAAGGACATCTTCTCTGCAGCACTGATTATCGGTTTTGCTGCTGGCATCATCGTAATTCTGGAGGAAGGCGCCGTCATCAACACCATGCTCACCGCCATGGCCGACGCACTGCGCGAAACGGGGCGCGAGGGCGCACTCGCCACGATGTATGGCATACAGACGTTCATCAACCTCTTCATCCCCTCCGCTTCGGCAAAGGCGGCAGTGACCATGCCCATCATGGCTCCCTTCTCGGACCTTATCGGCGTGTCGCGCCAAGCCACCGTGCTGGCGTTCCAGTTTGGCGATGGTTTCACGAACATGATTACGCCCTGCTCCGGAGTGCTCATGGCTGTGCTTTCCATTGCTAAAATCTCCTACGAACAGTGGTTTCGTTGGGTGTGGAAATTTATTCTCGCTCTCATCGTTATCGGTATGTTGCTGCTGTTGCCCACTTTGTACTTCGAGTTGCCGGGATTTTAGTTGACATCTGCTTCAAAGAGTAGGGTGCGGTCGAAACTCATAATGGAGTATAGCAATTACTTTACATTGCATTATTAAAATAACCATTAGATATTCTTATCATTCACTTATGAAAAAATCGTATAAATCTTTATTATTGACGTTGGGAGTTGTGTTGCCCCTCAATGGTTGGGGACAACTTCAGGTAGTAAACGAAGCGCCTGCCAATCCCGACAATGAACCCGTTGAGGTACATCCCGTGCCTCATCCCCGCCAGCTAAAGTGGCAGGAAACAGAGTTTTACGCCTTCTTCCACTACGGCATGAACAC
>JAFOWI010000195.1 GCA_017425985.1 Bacteroidaceae bacterium
CGATAGTGACGAACTTCCGTTGCTTATGCCAACGAGTGATGTCAGCGACGGTGAAGTCTTTTCCTTCAGGCGTAGCAGAGCAATGAACAATGATTTTAGTAATCTGTCTCATGCCTTCTTAACCTCCTTTCCGTCCTCCTTGTCCTGAATACCCAAACGTTCCCGAATGGAGTTAAACTTGTCGTTTACATAGACGTTCACGCCAAAGACCGACCCTGCATAAATCATTGTTTGCGCCGCAAACCAAAGCACCGAGTCAGAAATCTCCCCAGTAGGTGGCACGATAAAACCAGCAATGGTGAGTGCCACGCCACAGACGAGCATAGCGATGGCAGAATAATACTGAAGATTAACGCGTTGTTCTCTTGTCATAGTTAGATGTGTTAGTACGACAAAAGTATCGCTATGATTTTTAACGTGAAAAGACACAAAGAAAAGAGTTATCCTCGCGGATAACTCTAAAAATGACTCAAGCCCAAACGACTTAGGTTTGGGCTTGATACTGTACTATTTAACGTGAAAGACTCTGCGACTATAGCATTCAGAATTACACGATTCTGAGTGCAAAATTAATAATGGCATTTATCAACATATTCCTGGAAACAAGCACTCGTATTATACATGGATAAACGATTGGCATGCAGTTTTTGACCGATAACATTCAAGATAGTGGATTTACCCAAACCATTGCCGCCACATAAAATCGTAATGGGTTCAAAGTATAAAGACCATAACCCCATATCTGAAATTAAATGAAATGGGTAAGAATTATTAAAAAAGCTCCTCTATCTGAACAATCTGTCATGTCGTTATCCAAATCTGGGAAAATAAATTTTTCAAAATAAATCATATTGGTTGATTTTAATATATTTATAGGGATATGAAAAAAAATACATTGTTACAATAAGTGCAACATTCCAGAATTTTGTATTCCAAACTGACTCCTGCTTGAGCGTCATCTATTTCAATTACGAGAGCTTCTTATTGAGTACCTCCACTATTAGATTTATTCTTCGAAGAAACATTCATTAGCTATTTTGGAATCGAAACTTTCGGAACAGAAGAAACTAAACATTTTTTCGCGACTTTCGTTCAAATAGACAGACATATTTTTTGTACCTTGCTCGGATTTTTCGAAGCTCATTCGATTGTTGATTGAAAGTCCTTCTGCCACGGCTTCTACATCATGGTCGGCACCGATGTACGCAAACACCCACCCCCTACCCTTGAGTTCTTCAACGAGCGCCTTGATTGCCGAACCACTGTACTCACGCGAAGCATTTTCATAGCCATCCGTAACAATCGTCACAAGCACTCTGTCGGCCTCAGCAACTTGCTTACGCAGCGCTGTCAGCGACATTCCCATAGCATCATGAAGAGCAGTGCAACAATCGGGTTGGTAGGTGGCATCAGTCAATTCACGAACCTCCTCAACCGGCACACCATCGTAAACCGTTTTTACGTCATTATTAAAGGTCACGAGCGTTACGTAGTGCTCCTGCTCGGGATACTTCTGCTGTGCGGAACGAATGGTTTGAAACGTTTCGTTTACGCTGGCGATAGCCTGACGCTTGATGCTGTGCATGGAACCACTTTCGTCGATGATAACTAAGTTGAAAATTCTTGTCTTCATAAGTTTTTTAACATTTTAAAGTTAATAATTCGTTGCATTTCTGATGCAAAGATATGGTAGAAGAAAATGTTTTCAACAGAAAATGGAGTTGCAAGACTTGCAAGTGGAAAGTTATCAGCAAAAGACGCGTTTCTTTCAATTTTTATTTGTAAGACTTAGGGGTTGCATGGAGCTGTTCAGAGCTACCGACATCTGCACTCACACAAACGTCAGTCCCAACTCACCAAACTGCGGTCGAGCGTAATGCATTTGGGCTCACCGCGCTGCCCTGTGACGAAATAGAAGCGAGCCAGTCGTTCATCGAAATGCTTCAGAAAGGCTTCGCGGATGCGCGCACACTTTTCGTTGATGCTATTCTTCGTAGCGTCGGTCACGTCCTGAATGCTTTGGCGATGCGTTCGAGTATTGCCATTGGGATTCAGTGCTTCATAGATTTGAAGCAACTCATCAGCATAATCAGAGAGTTCCTTGAAGCGGATGCCCTCGGAATGGCGCAGGAACAGGAGGAACACAGCTTTGGGCAACAGCGACATCTGAATTTCAAGTTCGTTATAATCTTCAAGAATTATTTTGAACTCTTTCGTTATGCGCACTCTACTCAACCGGGGACGCTCATCGATGAGTTCGCGCAGGAAGAGCGTATTCACCCCCTTCATTCGCAAAGCGCTGATTCGTTCCTTGATTTCGGCAATCAGCTTTTGCGATTCGTTGTCAAAATCTCTGTCCGCTTGGTCGCTATCGGATTTAAGGAAATCATCATCGCTGTAAAAGCATTCTTGGGAAAGCCCTCTCCAGCGAGGAGTTTTGCTCCATTTCACTTGTACCTCAACCGAGTTACACTCCTCTAAGGCTACATCATCATAACCGGGACCACAAACTCCGAAGCACTCCCCCGACGCGAAAGGTTCGTCGCTCGACTGATTATAACAAACGGCCTCTGCCGCCCTCCTATTAGCAAAATTTTTCTGCTGCC
>JAFOWI010000196.1 GCA_017425985.1 Bacteroidaceae bacterium
GGGGTAAAAAAGTGCGATTTGGGTGCTCAGACAACGGATTTTGTAAAAAAGACAAAAAATTTTTTGGCGTCTTAATTGTAAACAAATGTTAAAATTTCAAAACGCATGATTTTGTCAAAAAATGTTTTTGTTCGTACGTTATTTCTCAGGAATAACACCGCGGATGCCGTAGGGGCCACTTTATGTCGGCCCGTACGCCGAAACGGCGTAATGAAAAATAGCCCTGCTGTTGGCTCGCGGATATTTTATTCTCACGCAGACTGCGCGGAAGTCGCGGAAGCGCACTGGCTTCGCGTGCTTGCTATGCAGGATGTGTATATTCGCCCCTCGTGGGGCGACGGGCCGACATAAAGTGGCCCCTACACCATGCGGAATGTATGCGTAATGATATACAAAATTGGCGAAATGAGGCGCTCATACATTGTGCGGAATGATATTGTCGGGAATCGCATGGCAGATGCTTTTTTCTTAATATACGTCATTTTTGCCTAATAATGATTAATTGTCGGGTGGAGATAGCAGTTTTGTGTGTTAATTTTTTTTTACGTCTGTAAGAATTTGTATATTTGCTTCGATAAATATCCTTAAATCATTGTAAAGTTTATGAATCGTATGAAGAGTGTAGGCGCAAGCCTACTTATCGCTTCGCTGATTGGTGCGCCGTTAAGCATGGTGCCGCAGGAAGCAGCAGCTCAGGCAAAGGTCGTTCAGCAGGCTGGCACACTGAAGGGTGTTGTGAAGTCTGAAACGGGCGAATTGCTCATCGGAGCTGTAGTGTTTGTCGAAGGTACAAAGTTGTCAGCCATTACCGACGAGGTGGGTGCATTTGTGCTTAAGGGCGTAAAGACCGGCGCAAAGGTTCGCACTACGCTGATTGGTTATCAGGAAGTGAACCTTACGTGGCAGGGTGGTCCTTTGGAAGTCGTTATGAAGGAGGACACCAATCTGCTTGGCGAAGTAGTAGTGACGGCGATGGGTATCGTTCGTAAGGAAAAATCGCTTACCTATGCTACGCAGCAAATCAAAGCCGACGAGCTCATGAAGGTGCAGGATGCCAACCTTGTGAACTCTATGGAAGGTAAGATTTCGGGTATCACGATTACCCCCTCATCCGGTGGTGCCGGTGGTGCGTCGAAGATTGTGCTTCGCGGTAACAAATCTATCTTGGGTAACAATCAGCCCCTCATCGTTGTGGATGGTGTGCCCATGACCAACAATACGCGCGGACAGATTGGTGACGTAGCTGCATTGGTCAACACTGCTACCTCCGAAGGCTCTGACCCCTTGTCAATGATCAACCCCGACGACATCGAGTCGATGCAAGTGCTCAAGGGAGCCAACGCTGCTGCGCTCTATGGTTCGGCTGCTGCCAACGGTGTCATCATGATTACGACGAAGAAGGGTAAGGAAGGCAAGATTGACGTAGCTTTCAACTCAAACGTGACGTTCGATGCCCCCTTGCTCACTCCTAAATTGCAGAATATGTATGGTGGTGCTCGCACAAACGCGCTGGGCAACATCGTCTTTGGTTCCGACAGCTGGGGAGGCCGCTTGATGGGTGGCGACAACTACGTGCTCGACGTGTTGAGCAACGACCAGCAGTACAAGGCCGGCGCTGTGAATCAGTTGCACTTGCGCCGCTCAGCGCTTGATGACATTGCGAACTTCTACAACACGGGTGTGAATACGAACAACTCAATCTCTGTTTCGGGCGGTACGGAAAAGGTGCAGACCTACGTTTCGTTCTCGAACGCCCACAGCTTGGGTATGATTGATGACAACAATTACAACCGTAACACCTTCGCTTTCCGCCAGAGCTACAAACTTTGGGACCGCGTGCAGGTGGATGTGAGCGCCGACTACCTCCAGACTAAGACCAAGAACCGCATTTCGGGCGGTACGACAGGTAACCCCGTTTACGACCTCTACACAATGCCTCGCGACGTGGATATGGGCTACTACAAGCACAACTATGTTGCTCCCGGCACTTGGATGTCGAGCGGATATACAAACGTTTATGACGACTGGGGCGAAGTTATCGACCAGATTGGCGGCGACAGATATTACGTGCCCAATACGTCGGGCGGTTATGATGCCGTATATGGTCGTGCAGAGTTGACGGGCCCGATGCAACAGTGGGTGTATCAGGATGCAATGCGCAACAATCCTTACTGGCTTGCAAAGCAAAACAGCAGCGAACAGCGCGAAGACCGTTTCTCTGCAAAGTTCCAGGGACGCGTTGACATCATTGACGGCCTTAGCTTCCAGGCGCGCGTGTCTATCGACCACACCAAGTACAACGACGAAAGCAAACGCTACGCTTCAACTTGGGGACCTTCGGACATGTATCGCTATGGTACTTACAGCCTCTCAAATAGTCGCACGAACGAAATTTATACCGACTACTTGCTCAGCTATAACAAGACTTGGCGCCGCGATTGGAGCTTCTCGGCTACAGCAGGTTGGGTAGGACATACGATTAAGGGCGAAAGCCAGAATACATACCTCGGAAGTGCTACGATTCCTATCTGGACAAACGGCATGACAACAGGTATTTCCGACAAGGTCAACTATTTCTCTCCCGACGGCGGCAGCAATGGCGTGACGAGCAAGGGAAAGAGCAGCAACTGGGACAAGGCGGCGCTCTTTACAGGACAGATTGGCTGGAAGGAAAAGATTTACGTCGATGGTTCGTATCGTCGCGACTGGTATCGCGCCTTCAAGCAGTTTGAAGGATTGGGCATTGACGACAACTACGGTTACTTCGGCTTTGGTGCCAACGCAATTTTGAGCTCGCTCGTTGACCTCCCCAAGTGGATTAGCTATGCTAAGTATCGCGTGAGCTACTCTGAAGTGGGTAACTCTATTCCTAACTCAATCTTCAACGCAGTAAGCGAAAACTTCGTAACAGGTTCGGTTAACTCAAGCTCGTTTAACTCGTTTGTCCCCATTCCCGAAAAAACAAAATCGTTCGAAACAGGGCTCGAAATGCAGTTCTTCGAAAACGCAATGAACCTCGACGTCACTTATTACAACTCTGCGATGCACAATTCTTACTTGAACATCACGGGTCTTAACGGCAAAACGCAACCCGTTAACTCAGGTGTGATTCGTAATCAGGGTATCGAACTTTCTGTTGGCTACAACTGGACGATTACTAACGAATGGAGCTGGAAGACGCAGATGAACTTCTCGCTCAACAGCAACGAAATCGAAAAAACTTACACCGACAAGTATGGTCAGAGCAAGGAAATGGTTCAGAGCATTGCGAGCGGTAAGGTTCAGGTGCGTTACAACGAAGGCGATAGCTACGGCGACATCTACGTGACTGACTTTGCACGTTGGCGCGAAGACGTGATTGGCGCTAATGGTGAACTCCTCCACAAGGCTGGCGACATCTACATCGCTGAAGGTACAGGTAAGCCCGCTATCAATGGCAACCTCATGTATATTTCTCAGGCCGGCAAGGTGAAGGCACAGAAGGGTAAGAAGTTTGGCAAGTATGCCGGAAACTTGAATGCCGACATGCAACTTTCTTGGTCGAACACTGTTCGCTACAAGGATTTCAGCCTCTATGTTTTGGTGAACGGACGTATTGGTGGTAAGGTAATCTCGTTGACTGAAGCTTACCTCGACCGTTTCGGTGTGTCAGAACGTACCGGAGTTGCGCGTGCCGAAGCCGAAAGATTAGGTCTCTATACAGCCGACGGACGCCATGCGATGTACATCAACGAAGGTCGCGACCTCGTTTCGGTAGAAGACTACTATACAACAATAGGTGCGAGCGATGCCTCAAATTATATATATGACGGCACAAACTTCCGCCTCCGCGAACTCTCTTTGGGCTACACATTCCGCAATCTCTTTGGTGCTGGCAAGAATTTGAGCCTCTCTGTGATTGGTCGCAACCTCTTCTTTATCTATAAGGACGCACCCGTTGACCCGGATATCTCTGTATCTACAGCAAACGGTTTGGGCGGTATCGATATGTTCAACGTGCCCTCAGCTCGCAGCTTCGGTGTGAACCTCAAACTTAACTTCTAATATTCGGATATGAAAAAAATATTATTTGCAAGTGCAGTAGCACTGACAATTTCAGGCGCAATGTCCTCTTGCGTGGATTACGATGATCCAGGCTCGGAACTCTCAATGAGCCAAACAACGATTGATGCCACCGTGCATCATGGCAATGTTGACTCAATCGACTACCAGCGCGAAATAACGATTGAAGAATTGACGCATGCTATCGACACGCTCAATAAGATGAAGATGTTGGGCCAGAGCCTCACAGGACAGTATTGCTTGCGTGGAGCTAAGGAAGGCAATGTGCCCGGTGCGCATGCTTATCAGCGACAATTCAGCTTGGGTCCCGACTGCTATGCGCAGTACATGGTGGTTCATCACAAGGACTTCATGTATGGAACGCTTACATCTACTTACAATGTGTCGGAAGAGTTTAATGGCGACCCCTTGGGTGCGTACACAATGGTGAAGAATGCGTTGATGCCCTTGCTCAACCATCCTATCATCGACACAATCCCTGAGTTTAAGGCCATCAATCTCCTATATTATAGCTTGGCAGCGCAGGAACGTGCCGACCTCTCCGGACCTTACACTTACTTGGAAGACAAGCAGAACTCTGAAGAGCCTACTGAGTACAACGACCTCAAGACTATTTACTACGGCATCAAGGAAAATCTCGACACCATCGTAGCTTGTTTGAACTACTACGAAGCAAATCGTTCGAAGGACTACAAGAAGCAAATCGAGAAGATACTTGGACGTTACTGCACAACGAGCCGTGCTTACTTCTCTATGGGTGATACGTCGTTGGATAGCTACATTCGTTTGGCTAACTCGTTGAAACTCCGTATGGCAATGCGCATCGTGAAGATTGAACCCGAAACTGCAAAGCAGTGGGCTGAAGAAGCCGTAGCAGCTGGCGTTATCGAAACCGAAGACCAGCAGCAAGGACTCTTCCCAATGTTCTCAGGTTTCAACCATCCTTATCTGGAAATCTGTAACTCGTGGAACGACCTTCGTCTCTGCGCTTCGTTCGAAAGTTTGTTGATGTCGCTGAACCATCCTTACAAGGATTACGTGTTTGCAAAGAATACGCAGCCCATTATCAACGAGGCTAAGCCTGAAGAAGAACTTCCAGCTCATAGCAAAGTCGTAGGTCTTCGCGCCGGACGCTTGATGCCCGACGGCCAGAACTATCCTTTGAACCCCTTGGCTGCTTATTCAAGCATCAACTCAAGTTCGTTTGCAATGGCTCCGCTCTACTTTGTGAAGTTGGCCGAAGTTAATTTCCTCCGTGCCGAAGGTGCGCTTCGCGGATGGAACATGGGTGGCGACGCTCAAACGTTTTATGAAGAAGGTATCAAGTATGCTTACCTCGACGAGCCATTTATGGGTGCATCTTCGTACACATCAGTGTTGGACGAGTATATGAGCTTGGAAGAAGCGTTGCCCTACACGCAGGTTGAACCCTCGGGCGATGGCGAAGATTGGGAGAGCGTAACGAAGATTGGCGTGAAGTGGAACGAAGCTGACGACATGGAAACAAAGCTCGAAAAGATTATCACGCAGAAGTACATTGCCCTCTTCCCCCTCTCAACAGAAGCGTGGGCAGAATTGCGCCGCACGGGCTATCCTAAGCTCTTCCCCGTGCTCAATGCGGACGATGGTGACGGTTCAATCGAGCAAGGCGATATGATTCGCCGCATTCCCTGGAATGCAAGCGACCCCATCGTGCAGCAGTTGATTGAATCTTCAGGTATCCCAACGCTTGGCGGTCCTGACATGCAGTCAACACGCTTGTGGTGGGATGTGGATGCTCCTAACTTCTAAAACCTAATGACAAAATAGGAAGTTGCAAGCTGCCATATCAATTTTTGAAATAGTACGCTGCAACTTCCTTATATAAATATTGAGTGTAATTCATTTTACTAATTAAATCAGATTTCTTATGAAAAAATCTACGTTAGCAGTAGCTGCGTTGATGTGCGGAGCATTGTTGAGCAGTCCTGCTCAGGCTCAGTATGCAGCATCAGCGACCGACCAGGTTTACGATTTCTCTGGTTTTACAGACAAGGGAATGCTGGAACTCTTCTACAATGCGCTTCAGCAAGGACGTAACTATCCTACGTTGGAAGAATTCGAGGCTGCCGGTATCCAGGCTTCCGACCTTGCTTTCGTACGTTCGCACGTTCGCAAGGCTGAGTTCATGTCGCGCGCCGACCGCTTGATTCCCGGCACTTACGAAAACCGTAATCTCTGGATGAACATCCCGATGGATGTGGGTTCTGACGGTTTGGGTGGCTATCCCAGCAAGAAGTTCTCTTCAGACGTGTTCTCAATGTGGCAGTACACCAACCTCTTTGGTTCTTGGAACCACGGAGTATTCCAGGCACCCGCAGCTTGGGTAGATGCTGCTCACCGTAATGGTACCGACATCATGTCGGGTATCAAGTTCTTCGAATCTTGGACGCCCGGTAGCGGCGACGGTGAATATTCGGCTTTGATTACGAAGAAGGATGCCGAAGGTAACTTCATGTATGTGAAGCCTCTTATCAACTGCTTGATGTTCTTCGGTTCGGATGGTATCAATTATAATTGGGAAGACAACAGTTATGCTGACGAAGACATCGTAGAATTCCACAAGCAGCTTTATAAGTATGCTGCCGAAGTAGGTTTCGACAACTACCACAGCGGTATTTACACTGCTATCTCAGGTCTTAATGCCAACAACGTAAATGCGCTTTACGGTAATGCAGAGACCGGTAAGACACACGACACCATGCTTAACTACTCTAACGGTGACTTCAGCTGGCAGATTGGTCCTTCAGTTGTTGCTGCTGAAAATGCATTGGGCACAGCCGATGGTATTTACACCGGTGTTTGGATTGTAGGCATGGACCGCCGTTGGACTGCGCTCGACGAAAACGACAATGCGCATCGTTGCGGTGTTTGTCTTTGGGGCGAACATGGTCAGAGCCGCTTCTTGTCTTACAATGCCGGTGGCGACGCTTTTGAATTCCAGGGCAACTATCAGCGCTTGCTCGAACGTGCTTTCTCAGGCGGTAACCGCAATCCATTGGAACGACCTGCTGTAAGCAATGTAGGTAACAACTGGGAACAGGACGGCAACAAGCTTCCGCTTTCAACTTTCGCAGGTATGGCTACCTGGATCCCCGAACGTTCTGCAATCCAGGGCACACTTCCTTTCGGAACAAACTTCACACTCGGTAATGGCGAGCGCTATTTCTATAAGGGAAAGAAGACTCATGGCGGTTGGTACAACATGGGCGGACAGGACGTAGTGCCCACTTACCGTTGGTTGGTTGTTAAGCCCGGTACTCAGGAAGTAAGCACAGACCTCGTTGTGAACTATGTTCATACCGACGCTTACATCGGTGGTTCTTCGCTCGAACTTACAGGTAAGGCTGTTGCTGAAGGCACTGACCTCGTGTTGTACAAGACTTCGCTCGAAGCCGGCAACGGTGCTTACGTAAAGGTGGCTGTTAAGACCGGTAAGGCAGGCGAAAATCCCTCTAACCTCTACGTTATCCTCAAGAAGAAGGGTAGCGAAGCGTGGGACGAAATTCCCGTAGGCAATGTAACAGGCGCTGCTTGGCAGGAAGTTAAGATTGCTGCCGACGCTATTGCTGCAGGCGACATTATCGAACGCATCGGTCTCCGCGTTAAGGGTAACGACGACAACTAC
>JAFOWI010000197.1 GCA_017425985.1 Bacteroidaceae bacterium
AAAAAGGTATATCGGATATTGACATAGTGGGTACGAAATATTTACTGAACCTCTATAAAACAGAACCAATAATTCGGGTCATAATTATAACGAACAGTAAAGCAAAAACGATGTTAAAAAGTATGTTAGTTTAGTTTAGTAAAGCAAATTTAGGCATGATTTCACTATAAACAAAGTTTTTTTTTAAGAAATGTTAATTAAACAATGCAAAATAATTACCGAAACGGCTCAAAATTGCAAAAAATAGTATAACGAATAGCATTTTTACGCATTTTTAGTTGTAAAATGATATTTAAAGACTTCAAAACGTAATTTTTTTTTAAAAATACTTTTTTATGAAATTTAAAATATATAATTTTGATTCGCATTATGCACACAAAGTATTTATAAAACCATTAAAAAGATAAAATCCATGCCGTATTTAAAATTCGACAAAACGCAAATGGCGAATCTTCAGGACTCTTTGTACAAGGAGTTTTTGATTACAAACCAGTCAGGCGCGTATTGCTCTACAACTCTGGTTGGATGCAACATCCGAAAGTACCATGGGCTACTCGTAGGCCCTGTGCCTAACATTGATGATGAGAACCACGTGTTGCTCTCATCGCTCGACGAAACAGTGATTCAGCATGGCGCTGAGTTCAACTTAGGATTACACAAATATCAGGGTGAAAACTACAGCCCCAAAGGCCACAAGTACATCATGAGCTTTGAGTGGGACAAGGTGCCCACCTGGATTTACCGCATTGGCGGCGTGTTGCTCAAGAAGGAAATCTGCTTCCGCTCCGACCACTTCCGCCTCTACATCCGCTACACACTCCTCGAAGCCCACTCAGCAACAACGCTGCGCCTCAAGCCCTATCTCGCCTTCAGAAGCGTGCGCCACTGGACACAGGAAAACGGCACAGCCAAGACAGGCTATCAGCCCATTGAAAACGGCTTGAAGATGTGTCTCTACGAAGGATATCCCGAACTCTTCATGCAGACCAACTGCGCCAACACCTACCACCACGAACCAACGTGGTACAAGGGCCTCGACTACCCCAAGGAAAGAGAGCGCGGCTACTACTCATCTGAAGACCTCCTCGTGCCGGGCTACCTCGAAATGCCCATCGAAAAGGGACAGAGCATCATCTTCACAGCGTCGCTCAGAGAAAAAGCTCCCGCTGAACTCGAACCACTCATGAACGCCGAAATGGAAAAGGCTATGCCACACGACAGCCTCTACCACTGCCTCGTACACGCAGCACACCAGTTCAGAGTAAACAAGAACGACGAAGACTACCTCCTCGCTGGCTACCCATGGTTCAAGAGCAGAGCGCGCGACCTCTTCATTTCGCTCCCCGGCTTGACACTCGCCATCGGCGAAAACGACAAGTTCATCAGCTACATGAAGACAGCCGAAAAGGCACTGCGCGACTACATCGAAAAGAAGCCCATCAGCGTTGACATCTACGAAGTCGATCAGCCCGACACACTCCTATGGGCAATATGGTGTATTCAGCAATACGGCAAGTACGTAGGACGCAATAAGTGCTACGAACTCTATGGCGACCTGCTCAAGGACATCATGAAGTTCATCACCAACGGCGGACACAGCAACCTCTTCCTCCACGACAACGGACTCCTCTATAGCAACGGCAGAGACAAGGCTGTGACATGGATGAACTCCACATACAACGGACGCCCCATCATCCCACGCTCGGGCTACATCGTAGAATTCAACGCATTGTGGTACAACGCAGTGAAATTCTACCAACAGATGCTCAGCGAAACGCCCGGTGCTGAAAATGCCATCTACGCTGCCGAATGCGAAGACCTCGCGCAGAAGATTCAGAAGTCATTCAAGGACACATTCCTCAACGAACACGGCTACCTCCTCGACTACGTTGACGGACACATGCAGGACTGGAGCGTACGCCCCAACCAAATCTTCGCAATCGCCCTCGACTTCTCACCGCTCGACATCAAGGAACGCAAACGCGTACTCGACATCTGCACACGCGAACTCGTAACACCTAAGGGCATACGCTCACTCTCACCCAAGAGCGGTGGCTACAACCCACTCTACATCGGACAGCAAACACAGCGCGACTTCGCCTACCACAACGGCACAGCATGGCCATGGCTCACAGGCTTCTACCTCGAAGCTTACCTGCGCATCTACAAAATGAGTGGCGTACACTACATTGAGCGCCAGCTCATCGGCTTCGAAGAAGAACTCTTCTACCACTGCATCGGAACAATACCCGAACTCTTCGACGGCAACCCAAGATTCTCAGGACGCGGAGCCATCTCGTTTGCAATGAACGTGAGCGGACTGTTGAGAGCAATCCACATCCTCGACAAATACACAAAGGAATAAGCTCTCCACACACGCACAAAGCCACACTTCATTAATGGCTACACTCATATAAATATATATTATATAAACAAAGCACTACACTGAATAAACCCACCGCACAAACGCGCAAATTATTCATTGTAGTAAAAAAATACAAACAACCATGAAAGTATTAATGTTCGGTTGGGAATTCCCTCCTCACATCTTAGGTGGTTTAGGAACAGCCAGCTATGGGTTGACCAAGGGACTCTCCCTCCAGTCCGACATGGAAATCACCTTCTGCTTGCCCAAACCATGGGGAGACGAAGACAAAAGTTTCATGAACATCATCGGGATGAACGAAACGCCAGTCGTATGGAAGGACGTCAGCTGGGACTACGTAAAAGAACGCATAGGACATAAGTGCGACCCACAAACATACTTCGACCTGCGCGACCACATCTACGCTGACTTCAGCTATCGTCACACCGACGACTTAGGATGCATCAGCTTCTCAGGACGCTACCCCGACAACCTCCACGAAGAAATCAACAACTATTCAATCGTAGCAGGAGTCATCGCACGACAGCAGCAGTACGACATCATCCACGCACACGACTGGCTCACATATCCAGCCGGAATCCATGCCAAAAACATCTCGGGCAAACCACTCGTGATCCACGTACATGCAACTGACTTCGACCGCTCAAGAGGCAACGTCAACCCCACCGTCTATAGCATCGAAAAAGACGGTATGGACAACGCCGACTGCATCATGTGCGTATCCGAACTCACACGACAAACCGTCATCAAGCACTACCACCAGGACCCCGCAAAGTGCGTAACAATGCACAACGCTGTTTACCCACTCGAACCCGAAATACAGGAAATCATCGACAAGGGACGCACTAAGAAGGACAACAACGAAAAGGTAGTCACCTTCCTCGGACGTATCACAATGCAAAAAGGTCCTGAATACTTCGTCGAAGCAGCCGCACTCGTACTCCAGCGTACACACAACATCCGCTTCTGCTTCGCAGGTTCGGGCGACATGCTCAACGAAATGATAGAGCTCGCAGCACAACGAGGAATCGCCGATAAGTTCCACTTCCCCGGATTCATGAAAGGCAAGCAAGTGTACGAAACATTCCGCGACAGCGACGTTTACGTAATGCCATCCGTATCCGAACCCTTCGGAATCTCACCCCTCGAAGCAATGCAATGCGGCGTGCCCTCAATCATCAGTAAGCAAAGTGGATGCGCAGAAATCCTCGATAAATGTATCAAGACCGACTATTGGGACATCCACGCAATGGCAGACGCCATGTACTCAATCTGTACGAACGAAGGACTCTACGAATACCTCAAAGTTGAAGGTATAAAGGAAGTTGACCAAATCACATGGGAAAAAGTAGGATTGAGAATCCGCAAATGCTATGACGAAACAATTGAACGTTGCAAAAGAAACTAAAAATTACCATACATCACTATGAAAACAGTTTGCTTATACTTTGAGATTCATCAAAATATTCACTTAAAGCGCTATCGTTTCTTCGACATCGGTACAGACCACTACTACTACGATGACTACGAAAACGAACGCTCAATCGTCGAAACAGCCGAACGCTCTTACGAGCCTGCGCTTAAGACACTTATCGAAATGGCAGAAACCTATGGCTCATACTTCAAGTGTGCCATCTCGCTCACTGGTTGTGCCATCGAACTCCTCGAAAGCTATGCACCACAGGTAATCGAACTCCTGCAGCAGCTCAACGACAAGGGATGCGTAGAATTCCTCGCTGAACCCTACTCACACGGATTCTCTTCAATCAAAGACCCCGAAGGATTCAAGGAAGAAGTTGACCGCCTTTGCAAAAAGATTAAGGCACTCTTCGGACAAACTCCAAAAGTGTTCCGCAACTCAGCGCTCATCTACTCTGACGAAATCGGCGAACTCGTAGCCGAAATGGGATTCAAGGGCATGTTGGCAGAAGGCGCACGCCAAGTCTTAGGATGGAAGAGCCCCCACTTCCTTTACAACTGCAACCGCAATCCAAACCTCAAATTGTTGCTCAGAGACTACAGCCTCTCAGAAGACATCTCGTACCGCTTCAATGACTCAAGCTGGAGCGAATACCCACTCTTCGCCGACAAGTATGCACAATGGATTGCTAACCTCCCCGAAGAAAGCCAGGTAATCAACCTCTTCATGGAACTCTGCGCACTCGGCATCTTCCAGCCACTCTCTTCAAACATCCTCGACTTCATCAAGGCACTCCCCGCACAATTAAAGGAACGCGGCATCGAATTCTCAACACCCTCTGAAATCTGCAGCAAAATCAAGTCAGTAGGAGCAATCGACGTTCCCTATCCCACATCATGGGTAGACGAAGAACGCGACCTCTCACCATGGCTCGGCAACGTAATGCAGCAAGAAGCTATCAACAAGCTCTATAGCGTAGCCGAACGCGTGCGCATCTCAGGCGACCGACGCCTCAAGCAAGACTGGGATTACCTCCAGGCATCAAACAACTTCCGCTTCATCTCAACAAAGCCCAACTCATACGGAGGCTATCGCGGTATCTACGACTCACCCTACGATGCATTCACTAACTACATGAACATCGTTGGCGACTTCGTAACACGCGTTAACAACATCTACGGAGGCATGGACAACGAAGAGCTCAACTCATTGCTCACAACCATCAAGAATCAAGACGATGAATTGGCAATGAAGGACAAGGAAATCAAGAAGCTCAAGCAAATGATTGCAAAAATAGGTCCAGCCGAAGAAGAAGAAAAGACAGAAGCAAAAGCTGAAAAAAAGACAACAGCTAAAAAAGCTGCACCCAAAAAAGCTTGCGCAACAAAGAAAACCACAGCCAAGTAACAAGAAGAAAAACTTTTTGTAACACAACCTACCAATAGAATAAGGGGAAAGGAAACTTTCTCCTTATTTTTTGCTAAATTTGCCAACAACAAGCGCAACCACAAACGCAAAAATGAAAATAACACTCATCAATAAAAGCGACACCACAGGCGGAGCAGCCATCTTTACGTATCGACTAATGAAAGCATTCAGAAATTCAGGAATCGATGCAAAACTTCTTGTTGTTGAAAAACTAACCAACGACCCACACGTCGTCAGCTATTCAAATCCCATAAAAGACAAAATCGCATTCATCGCTGAGCGCCTACAAATATTCATCGCCAACAAACTGAATCGAAAATACCTATTCAAAGTAGAC
>JAFOWI010000198.1 GCA_017425985.1 Bacteroidaceae bacterium
GCACTTGCGACGCTCGACTGGCACGCGATTGCCGCCTTTCTGCGCGCTACGGAGCGCCGGGCAGAGGTGAAGCGCGCTACGGCTGAGACCGACATCCACATAGTGCTCGACCTCGACGGAAAGGGCGAAACGAAGGTCGATACGGGCTTGAAGTTCTTCGACCACATGCTCCTGCAGTTGCCCCATCATGCCGGCATTGCGCTCACGGCAACGTGCAAAGGTGACCTCGAAGTCGATGAGCACCATACGATGGAGGATGTAGCCATTGCGCTCGGCGAAGCCATCCGAACAGCCTTGCTCGATAAGCGCGGAATAGAGCGCTACGGGTTTGTGCTCCCCATGGACGAGTGCGATGCCATGGTGCTGATGGATCTTGGCGGACGTATCGACTTCGACTGGAAGGTGAATTTCACGCGCGAATACGTCGGCGACACGCCTACCGAGATGTTCAAGCATTTCTTCCAGTCGCTCTGCTCAGCCATGCAGTGCAACCTCCATATTTCAGCCACAGGCAAGAACAATCATCACCTTGCTGAGGCTGTGTTCAAGGCATTTGCGCGCGCTTTGCGCATGGCTATTCAGCGCAACGTTTTTTCTTACCAACTCCCTTCAAGCAAAGGAATCTTATGATAGCGATTATAGATTATAAAATGGGCAACCTGCGCTCCGTAGAGAATGCGCTCCATCGTTTGGGCGCAAACTTCGTCGTGACAGCCGACCCTGCCGTGATTCGCAAGGCTGACCGCGTGTTGCTCCCTGGCGTGGGCAATGCTGCCGAAGCGATGAACAATCTGCGCGAGGCGCGCCTTGTGGAGGTCATCAACGACCTTCGTCGCCCCGTGTTGGGCATTTGCGTGGGTATGCAGGTGATGTGTCAGCACTCTGAGGAGGGTGATGCTGAATGTCTGGGTATCTTCGACACGAAAGTGCGACGTTTTCCCCATTCGCTGACGGAGAAAGTGCCCCACATGGGCTGGAACAGCATTCACAACCTCGACTCGAAACTCTTGCGCAATCTTCAAGGCGGCGCACACGTATATTACGTGCATTCCTACTATCCCGAGTTGTGCCAGGACACGATTGCTACGACGCACCATGGATTGATGTTCAGCGCAGCGCTGAAGTACGAAAACTTCTACGGCACTCAGTTCCACCCCGAAAAGAGTGGCGACGTAGGCGAGCAGATACTTAAGAATTTTCTGACGTTATGATAGAAATTATTCCTGCAATCGATATTATCGGCGGGCGCTGTGTGCGCCTGTCGCAAGGCGATTATTCGCAGCAGACGACTTACGAAGCCGACCCCGTTGACATGGTGAAGCGCTATGCCGATTGTGGCGTGAAGCGCGTGCACGTAGTCGATCTCGACGGCGCAAAAGCGGCTTTTCCAGCCAACCTTGCTTTGCTCGAACGCATGGCAGCCGTTGATGGCGTCAGCATAGAGTGGGGCGGAGGCTTGAAGAGCGAGGCTGCCGTGCGTGCCGTTGTTGATAGCGGTGCGGCTTATGCCATTGTGGGTAGCATTGCGGCGACGCAACCCGACCTCTTTGCTACGTGGCTGGACCAATTCGGCACTGACCGCATGGTACTTGGAGCCGATGTCAGAGCCGGACGCGTGGCGATTAGCGGTTGGAAGGAAGAGGTGGACCTCACGATTGACGACCTCGTAAAGCGCTTCCTCCCACACGGACTGACGCAAACCATCTGTACGGATATTTCGCGCGACGGCATGTTGCAGGGCCCTTCCTTCGAACTTTATGCACGCTTGCAGGCTGATTATCCTGCGGTGGACTTCACCGTGTCGGGCGGTATTTCGAGTATGGCGGACATTGTGCGCTCCGAAGAATTGAACCTTCGCAAGGTCATCGTAGGCAAGGCGATTTACGAGGGCCGCATTGCGCTCAAAGAAATCGAACAATACGTCTCGGCTCATTCATAACCCCCAATCACACTCCTATTTCACATGTTAACAAAACGTATCATCCCCTGCCTCGACGTGAAGGACGGCCGAACCGTTAAGGGCATCAACTTTGTGAACCTCACCGACGTAGGCGACGCCGTGGATTTGGGCAAGCGCTACGCACAGTTGGGGGCAGACGAATTGGTGTACCTTGACATCAGCGCTACGAGCGAGGAACGCGCCACTTTCACAAAACTCGTGGAGCGTATTTCCGATAATATCAATATTCCCTTCACCGTTGGCGGAGGTATCTCAACGATAGAAGACGCTGCACGCTTGCTCGATGCCGGTGCCGACAAGATTAGCATCAATTCGGCAGCCATCCGCAATCCGCAACTGATTGACGAAATCGCGCAGCGCTACGGTAGCCAATTTGTGGTCATCGCTATCGATGCGCGTCTCGAAGCCGACGGACTGTGGCACGCCACAACGCACGGCGGAAAGCGCTCTACTGAGCTCGAACTCTTTTCCTGGGCACGCGAAGCTCAGGAGCGTGGCGCGGGCGAACTGCTCTTCACCTCCATGAACCACGACGGCACGCGCGAGGGTTATCCCTGCGACGTCTATGCCCGACTTTCCGAGGCGCTGAGCATACCTGTGATTGCCAGCGGCGGAGCCGGTTCGGTGGCCCACATCGCTGAGGTGCTCACCGACGGACGTGCCGATGCTGCCCTCGCTGCCAGCATTTTCCACTATGGCGAAATAACGCCCTACGAACTCAAATTGCAACTCAAGCAGCAGGGAATTTGTGTGCGCGTATAAGTAAATATAATTGAAGTTTCGCAAATGCTTAACTTCTTAGGTTATAAGGTTTTAAGGTCTTTAGGTCATAAGGTTGCCGTTCGGCGCGGAATCCCACTACTATATAAGTGAATAGCGTTTCCTTGTTGTTAATCCTTAATAAGAAAGAACTTAAACTTGCGAAACTTGAGTAAATATAATTGACTCTCACCATGCAATTTTCAGATTTTAATCTTTCAAAATGCCCCGATGGCCTCTTGCCCGTCATCGTGCAGGACGCCACAACGCTGCGCGTTCTGATGTTGGGGTATATGAACGAAGAGGCGTTTGACCGCACGATGGCTGAGCGCCGCATCACCTTCTTTAGCCGCACACGCCAATGTCTGTGGACCAAGGGCGAAACGTCGGGCCACTACCTCAACGTTGTGGATTGCTACATGGATTGCGATGCCGACACATTGCTCATCAAAGCCAATCCCATCGGCCCTACTTGCCACCGCGGCACGACTTCGTGCTTCGACACGCCCGAGGCAGAGGGCTTTGTGCGCACACTTTCCAAGGTGGTGAAGGAGCGCCACGAGCAGATGCCCGATGGTTCGTACACCACCAAACTTTTCATTAAGGGTCCCAAGACCATTGCGCAGAAGGTTTGCGAAGAAGCTGCCGAAGCCGCTATTGAGGCTGTGAGCGGCAATGCTCGACGCTTCTCCTACGAAGCCGGTGACGTGATTTACCACTTGTTGGTGCTCTGCGAACAGATGGGCGTGAGCCTTGCTCAGCTGGAAGAGGAACTCAAGCGCCGCCATTCCTAAGCGCTCAGGAGTGGCGTAAATCAAGGTCCGACCACGGGTGGAGATTTTTAAGCGATTCTCAGCGCACTTGAACGATGCGAAATGCGGTATTTTTTCAGCGTTTGCGAGGGTCGTTTTTTGTGGCGATAGTTAACGAAACGTTAACTTAATCTTAAAAAAATGTTAAAACGACGTTTTTTCTCGATTTGGATTTCGCCGAAAAATGTTGTATCTTTGTAGTACAAGGGGAGGACCACATTGGTTTTCCCCTTTTTTTGGCCTAAAATGCGCAAAAACAAGGTCAAAGGTTGTTAAAACAAGCTTTGATGTTGTTAAAATTACCTCCGATGTTGTTTTTTGGAAGTCCGATGTCGTGATTTTTCAGACGGATTTGGATTTTAATACCCTTAATTTTGTAATATCTATATAGCATTTAGATGTAGAAAGAAATTTTTTTTATTTTTCCGATTTTAACTTAATTTTTTTTGAGGCCCATTGCGCAAAAAAGGTAAAAAGTTGAGACAAATCGGAGCACCCGTTATAGAAAAATTACTTGCGCATGCGGAGCATCCGTCTGCGCCATCTTGCTGCCTGCGACAAGAGTGAGTAGACGCAAAGGCGCAGTCGTGCCAAACAACAAAGCGGATGCACCCCGGAGTGAGGAGGTGCATCCGCTTTGTGCGTTGTGAGTGGTGAGGAGCTATGCTTTGCGCGTGGCTTTAGTCTTTGATTTCGGTGAAATCTACGTATTCGCCTTCGCCTTTTTCGAAAATTTTGGAGCGACGTTGGCGGCTGTTGGGTTTTGCGCGCTTAGCGTAGTCCGTTTGTTGCTGGCCGGCGCTTTGCTGTTCGTGGTTGGCGTTTTGTTGTTGCGATGTGCGTTGTTGGCCAAAGGGGTTGGATTTCTGTCGGGAAGAGGTGCCGAAGAAGGAGCGCACGATTTGCATCAGAATCATTGGCGCCAGCAGTATGATGACTACGATGACGATGAGTAGTCCGAATAAGCATCCAAGTATGTGCATGGTGTTGAGTTCTGAGTGTTTACTTAGTGCACTGGTTGGCAACTAATGATGTGAGGATGTAGAGGGGGATGATGGCTGCAAAGCCTGTCCAGCCGAGTAGCGCGAGGCTGATGGCGCTGACCACGATGAAACCGTAGCGCAGCTTGTTGTCGGCAAGGGAGTAGTTCTTGAATTTGAGTGCAAACATGGGGATGTCGGCCACGAGGATTGCTGCCGAGCACACTGTGCCGAGGAGAAGCAGGTAGATGCTCCACGAACTGTTGGCAATCCACTGCGAAGCGCCTACTGCGAGCGCACTCCAGAAGAGGGCATTGGCTGGCGTGGGGAGTCCGAAGAATGTGGTTGACTGGCGCTCGTCGAGATTGAACTTGGCAAGGCGCAGCGCGGAGAATGCAGCGATGATGAAGGCCGTGTAGGGCAGGAGTTCAGCGAGCAGGTCGGAGGCGATGGGCATGGGGGCCAACTTCATGAGCGAATAGACCACGGATGCCGGTGCAAGCCCGAAGGTGATGCAGTCGGCAAGCGAGTCGAGCTCTTTGCCGATGGCTGACGACACGTGGAGCAGGCGTGCAGCAAAGCCGTCGAAGAAGTCGAACGTGGCGCCGAGGATGATAAAGGTGAGCGCTACGGAGAAGTTGCCTTGCAGGGCGTATTGCGTGGCTATGCAACCGCAGACGAGGTTGCAGCACGTGATGGTATTGGGAATGTGCTTTTTCATAAATTGCAGGTTTGCGTGGGTTAGTTAAAATAAAAAAACGAGTGGACGAGCAGACGAGTATTTGGGCTTGTCGGAAGCCACTCGTTTACTGATTTGCTCGTCCACTCGTAAGTATAAGTTTCGTTAGGGAAGTTCTGCAATGACGGTTTGGTTACCGGTCGTGCGCTGACCTACTTCGCAAAGCACCTTAGTGCCGAGCGGGAGGTAAACATCTACGCGTGAGCCAAACTTGATGAAGCCTAAGTGTTCGTCGATGACGCAATCTTCGCCTTCCTTGGCGTAGGTCACGATGCGGCGTGCTACGGCGCCTGCAATCTGGCGTACAAGGACTTCTTCGCCTTCGGGCGTCTCAATGACTACTGTTGAGCGCTCGTTTTCTGTGCTTGCTTTGGGCAACCATGCTTTGTAGAAGTTGCCGTTGTGGTGGCGCACAAGCTTTACGATACCTTCGACGGGAAACCAATTTGCGTGAACATTGGTGACGCTCATGAAGATTGAAATCATCAGTCGGCGGTCGTGGAAGTATTCGTTTTCGTCCACCTCTTCAATGACAACGATGCGTCCGTCGGCTGAGGCTACTACGGTTTTTTCGGTTTCGCCTTCGTAGTGGCGGAGCGGACATCTGAAGAAGTTGACGATGATGCCGTAGATAATCGATGTGAAGATGGCCACAATCCAAAATAGCACCATGCACTTATCCTGGCAAAGGTAGTAGAGCCCACCGTTGAGCACTAAAAACAGTGCTCCGCCCAAGATGAGAGTTTCGTTGCCTTCGTGGTGAAGTCGGATGTTCTTTATTTTTCGGATTCGCTTGCCCATAAAGATAATGAAAGAGGGTGATTTTGTTAAGAATGTTGTGGTCAGTGGAAGTTTGCGGGCTTCTTCGGAGGAGGAAAACCCGTTTGCATGCTTATTGCGTGCGCATACCTCCACGTTTGGCTGCAAAGATAGCAAACAAAATCCGAACATCAAAATATTTTGACAAATAGCGGTGGCAGAATCTGCTTTTTCAGCGCGATAAAATGAGGTTTTGGAGCAAATATCTGCGTTTTTGCAGTGTTGCGGTTGCAAAATGTGCTGATTTCGTGCGCAATTGTTACAAAAATGTTACGATTGGCGCAGCGGAGGTCTTTTTTTGAAAAAGTGGTTGTCGGTGTGTGGGCTAATTTGTCTAACTTTGTGGAGCTTGACTGCGCTGAGTGGTCGGGCATCAATGGTTACATTTTAAAAACGAAGGTTATGATTCATCCCCTGTTGCTCAAATATTATCCTGACGACACGGCGCTTCGCCGCATCTTGTTGCACCACAGCAGGCAAGTGGTGGAGCGCGCGCTGCTTATTGCCGAACGCCATCCTGAACTTCAGCTCAACAAGGCTTTGCTTGAGGAGGGAGCCTGGGTACACGATATCGGGGTGTTCCTGACCGACGCACCCGGCATCGAATGCCACGGCACGCATCCTTACCTGCTGCATGGAGCGCTGGGTGCCGAACTCATGCGCAAGGAGGGACGCGAAGACCTGGCACGCTTTTGTGAACGCCACACCGGAACGGGCCTCACCGTAGAAAACATACGCGCTCAAAACCTGCCCCTTCCTTTGCGCGATTATCGCCCCGAAACAATGGAGGAGAAGGTGGTGTGCTATGCCGACAAATTCTATTCCAAGAGCCACCTTGAGCGCGTGCGCACGGTGGAACAAACCGCTCAGAGTCTCGAAAAGTTCGGGGCGGAGGGAGTTGCTACGTTTCGGGCGTGGGCACAGCTCTTTGAGTGAGCAGGACGGGCTGAAACTGTAAATCGGAGTGTGAATAAAATCTTAATTATTAAATATCACTTACTTTTTTTGCAAATCTACATGGCTCGCCAACGAAAAAAATCGTAAATTTGCCGTCCGAAATTAATAGAACATCAAATTTTACAATGAAGAAATCTTTACTTATTCTCAGCATGGCGCTTGTTGCGGGTGGCGCAGCGGCACAGTCGCTTGTAACGAAGTATGGCCCTACGCTTCAGCACATGCTCAATGCGCCTGCAAGTGCTGTCAATACTTATTCGGCAAATGCCGGAGCCACAACTGTTGACCTCATCATTACGGTGAACGATGCCGAAACAGTGGCTAAGGCGATTGAGCGTGCAGGCTATGCTTGCAACGTGATTACCGACGAGATGCTTACGGCAAAGTTGCCTGCATCTTACGTAGCTACGCTTGCGGCGATGGAGGAAGTGGACTACATCGCAGGTGCAAACACGCTTCAGCTCTTCAACGACCGCTCTATTCAGAGTACAGGCGTTGATCGCTTGCACAATGGCGAGGGCCTCGAAACTCCCTTCACGGGTAAGGGCGTATTGCTGGCTGTAATCGACCACGGCTTTGAATATAAGCACATAGCATTCCTTGATAGCGAAATGAACTCGCGCTTGCACTCCGTGTGGAACCGCACGATTGCCGACTCGCAGCCCACAACGACTATCCCCGATGGTGGCGAGGCTGACATGAACGGCGGTCATGGCACACACGTGGCTTCGATTGCTGCTGGCTCAAAGGTGGAGGGTATCTCTACTTACGGTATGGCGCCTGATGCAAAACTGATTTTCGTGCCCAGTGAGTTGATGGATAGCGAAGTGCTCGAAGACCTTGCCTACATCCATCGTACGGCTAAGGAACTGGGTATGCCCTACGTGGTGAACATGAGTTTTGGCGGACAAATCGGACCTCACGACGGTAGCTCAAGCTATTGCACTGGGCTCGACGCAATGGCAGAGAAGGGAGCGATACTTGTGAAAGCGGTAGGTAATGACGGGGGCGACAATGTCCACACAAACCACACTTTCAGCGAAGATGGCGAAGTGCGCTACGTGTTCTTCGAAAATCCCCAAGGCGGTTACAATTACCTCAACCTTTGGGAGCAGACCGGCAATCAGGAAGCACCCTTGACCATTGAACCCTGTATCTACTCAGAAACGAAGAAGACGGTAATTGTTGGTCAGAGCAACTTCAGCAAAACGGGCTTGCGCTACACTGAAGGTATCGACGCAAAGAATGGTAAGCAGTTCCTGCTCGTGGAAAACGTGGTTGCTACGATGAAGAAGTACGTGGGCGACGAATCAGCCGTCTTTGGCTTGAAGATTACGGGCAAGGCAGGAAGCAACTTCCACTTGTGGTCAATGCAGGGCCGCATCTACCGCCCCCTCTCGTTTGTCACAGCCGGAATCTCTGCGAGCCAGGTGCTTACGCCCAATGATTACTACACCGTCTCTGATCAATCCAGTGCAACCAACGTCGTTGCTGTAGGTTCGTACAACACGGGCCGCTCTACATGGCGACGCTACCACGATGGCGCAGATTTGAGCATTCCAAGCTATGCTACCGAAGGAGCGCTCAGCAGCTTCAGTAACATCGGTCCCAGCTTGAACACAAAGGCGGTGAAGCCTACAGTCGTAGCGCCCGGTGCGCTCATTGATGCAGCCTTCAACCAGCACAGCGCGTCCTTCGGCGGAGAGATTAAGACCGATGACTATGTGACGGCTGTGAAGAAGGTTTCTATTCCTCACCCCATTATTCCGGGACTTTCGACGAATAAGGACTATTATTACGGTCTGAATGCCGGTACGTCGATGGCTGCGCCTGCGGTTTCGGGCATCATTGCCCTGTGGTTGGAAGCTAATCCTGAACTGACTTACGAACAGGTGTTCCAAATCATCAAGGAAACTTCTGCGCAGGACGAACACACTGCCAAAGGCGGCGAAACATCTTGGGGCTACGGCAAAATCGATGCGTATAAGGGTCTTGTGAAAGCTTTGGAACTCGCCAACAACACGGGCATTAACGAAGTGCTCAATTCCGAAGCGCCTGTAACCATCATGGCTGAGGACGGTCAGTGGAACGTGCTCTTCAACACGAACGAGACGTTTGCCAACATCCGCGTGTGCGACCTGAACGGACGCGTCGTAGAGTTGCGCAAGTTGCAGTCGCCCAAGCGCGGACAGGAAGAAGTCGTATCGCTCGCGGGCTACCCCACAGGTGTGTATCTCATCAACATCGAAACAACGAAGTCAACGCTTACGCGCAAGATGATTGTGAAGTAAGTTGCGGCATAAGAGCTGATTGCTTAGAAAATACAGTGCGGAATTATTGCTATCCCATGCAATGGCTCCGCACTTTTTTCTTTGAAAAACAAAGTTTGCAAAAAATAATTTAATTTTTTCGGGAGACCAAAAAAATGCAGTTTTAGCACCTCCGAGGCTTTGTTTCCTGAAAAATAGCTACAATGGATTTCTTAAAAAACCGTAATTTCGCAGTGCAAAATTTGATAACAAGTCATCTATATCAATATAGTGTAATGGAAACTTTCAAATTTAATCCGCGCATCGTGCGCGACTTGCGTAATTACAGCAAGGAAAAGTTTGCTGCCGACGCCATGGCAGGACTTATCGTAGGTATTGTGGCGCTGCCGCTCGCCATAGCCTTTGCTATCGCGGCGAGCCCCGGAGGCGACGCTAACCACACCATCGGCCCTGTTGCCGGTATTCTCACAGCAGTGGTAGCCGGTTTCATCATCTCAGCCCTTGGCGGTAGCCGCGTGCAGATTGGTGGTCCTACGGGTGCTTTCATCGTGATTATCTACGGTGTGGTGGCACAGTTTGGCATCACGGGATTGATGCTCGCAACGATTATGGCAGGTGTGTTCCTGGTGTTGCTGGGTGTGTTCCGCTTAGGCACCATCATCAAGTTCATCCCATATCCGATTGTCGTAGGTTTCACGAGTGGTATTGCCGTTACGATTTTCACGACTCAGGTGAAGGACCTCTTTGCCCTGCAGATGGACCACGTGCCTGCGGAGTTCACTGAAAAATGGATTGCTTACGCCAAGAATTTCCTGACTCTTGACCTCGCAACGACGCTTGTAGGCATTTTGAGCATCGTCATCATCTGCCTGACGCCTAAGTTCTCGAAGAAGTTGCCCGGTTCGCTCGTGGCCATCATCGTAGCAACGCTGGCTGTCTATGGTCTCAATACGGCGGGCATCACGCAAATCGAAACCATCGGCGACCGCTTTGGCGAAATCAAGGCAAGCCTGCCCGAAATCACAGCGCTCAACATTTTCTCAGAGGGTGTGACGTGGGACATGATTAACGGACTCATCCCTACAGCCATCACCATCGCTGTGCTCGGTGCCATCGAGTCGCTGCTCTCGGCTACGGTGGCCGACGGTGTGACGGGCCATCACCACGACTCAAACCAGGAACTCGTGGGCCAGGGTATTGCCAACATCGTTACGCCCTTCTTCGGCGGTATCCCCGCAACGGGAGCCATTGCCCGCACGATGACCAATATCAATAATGGCGGACGCACATGCGTATCGGGTATCATCCACGCTTTCGTGTTGCTTGTCATCTTCATGGTGCTCATGCCCCTGGCGAGCTACATTCCTATGTCGTGCCTCGCAGGTGTGCTCGTAGTCGTGTCGTACAACATGAGCGGCTGGCGCACATTCCGCGAGTTGCTCAGCAATCCCAAGAGCGATGTGAGCGTGTTGCTCATCACCTTTGTGCTCACCGTCATCTTCGACCTCACGGTAGCCATCGAAGTAGGGCTTATCATCGCCTGCTTGCTCTTCATGAAGCGAATGACTGAAAGCACGCAAATCAAGGTGCTCACTGACGAAATCGATGCCAACGACGAGAGCGACATGCTGCTCGAAGAACACCTCGCCATCCCCGAGGGCGTAGAGGTTTACGAAATCAACGGTCCCTACTACTTCGGCGTAGCCAACAAGTTTGAGGAAATGATGGCCGACATGAACGACAAACCCAAGGTGCGCATCATCCGCATGCGTCGCGTGCCGTTCATCGACTCTACGGGTATCCACAACCTCCACAACCTCTGCGACATGTCGCAGCGCGAGGGCACAGACATCGTCCTCTCGGGCGTAACGCCCGGCGTTCACCAAACGCTTGAGCGCGCAGGTTTCTACCGCTTCCTCGGCAAGGACCACATTTGCCCGAACATCAACGTGGCGCTCGAACGCGCCTCAGAGCTTGTGAAAGCCAAGGCGGAGTAATCCGAAAATTCATCAGCGAACATTTCGCTGTTCAACGAAATTGCAACGCAGACGAACGCTCTCTTTTCTGAAGTTTGCGTAGCTTGGATAATAGCAAAAGTAATTACTTTTTGATTTTCGGGCCCCCCCGAGAGCACGAAAGTAATTACTTTTTGATTTTCGGGACCCCCGAGAGCGCGAAAGTAATTACTTTTTGATTTTCGGGTCCCCGAGAGCATGAAAGTAATTACTTTTAGATTTTCGGGACCCCCGAGAGCATGAAAGTAATTACTTTCGGACTGAATGCTTATCCCGGAAATCTTGCTGTTTCCAAAGATTCCATTTTACGGTATTCCACGAATAATCGAGCGTTTATCGCTCAATAAAAAAGCAATCCGCAGGTTTCGACGTAATGAAACTTGCGGATTGCTTTGTTTATGCGTGCGTTGCGTATTTCTTTATTTGTTGGAAACGGGGCGGATGCAAAGTCCGTTGTAGCGTTCGAGTTCTACGACTGTCGCCGAATCTGCTACGCCGACAGTGAGGCAGAATGCCTTGGCTTTTTCAGCGCGGCCGCGTGTGTGCGAACCGCTCCAGTAGTAGCCTTGTCCGCTGCAAGAGTCGGGCGCTTCGGTTTCGGCTGACTTAAAGCCGGCGCAGGGAAGGAAGATGCTCTTTCCGTTGGGACCTTTTACAGTGTAGCCGGCAATGAGGTCGATGGTGTCCTTTGTCCACTCGCACTTTTCGATGAGTTCGGCAAATTCTTCTTTAGTAGGAAGGCGCCAGGTGTGCTTCCAGAGGTTGCGCGCCACGTCGTGGTCGATGTTGCCTTGCATTTCGCGGGCGTAAGATTTCTGGTATGTTTCGCAATTTGCTGCGGCAAACTCGGTTTTGGCAGTGTCCACCTCGCCCCATGCCACGAAGTTACCCTTGTCGCTGAGTGAGTCGGCACAAATGTTGAGGGGCGACCAGAATACGCTGAGTCCGAGGTCAACGTAAGGGTGCTTGTTGATTTCGCCATCGTAGAGGGAGGCAGTAGCTCCGTTCTCAGCGGCAGAGTCGGAATTGTTCGACGAAGAGCATGCGCAAATCATTGCGGCAGCTGCGAGGATAAGGAATTTTGAAATTTTCATTGTGTTTTTGGTTTTTATAGTTTCTATGATTTTTGTAGATGTGATAGATGCTATAGATTTTATAGTTTTGATAGTTTTGTAGTTCTGATAGTTTTTATTTTTCGTCAGCGTTCGCCCCAGTCGCTGCGGTCGAGGTTGCGATAACCTACGGCTTCGGAAATGTGGTGGCTCATGATGCGCGGCGCTCCTTCGAGGTCGGCAATGGTTCGTGATTATTTAATGTAAATTACTTTCCCATTGACAATGTTGATTCCTCGTTGAAGTTTTGTTTGTTTAATCCCTTGCAGATTGTAGATGGAAGTCGTTTTGTCCGTTGTTGCGATGTCTTTAATTCCATCTACCTGGTAGTCTTTGCTCGTTTGGTGGACTGCATTTATCGTTCCATAGCCATGGCTATACCAAAACCAATAGAATATGGTTTGTAACGGGGTGTCATGAATTTCTACATCCGATGATGAGAACGAAGTTAATCCCTGACTCAGAATAATCAGATTACCATCATATCTGCCAAAATAATCTCCGGTGGGGTCTGAGTTCTTGAAAGTGGGATCTACGGGAATCCATCCGTAGTCTTCGTCGTAAAAGTCGGGCCATACGTGGTAGCCTCCATCTTTCCAAACTCCGATATTATGACGGGCGGGAATGCCTTTGTATCTCATCAGATTAACAAACAAAGTTGTAAAATCTCCACATTCGCCTCCGCCTATTGCGAGAATTTCAGCAAGAGTTCGCCAGCTTCCTTGTATATATTGAAAATGGGAAGCGACGTATTCATAGCATCGTTTGGCGTAGTCTATCGTTCCGTCGGATTCATTCCATAACTGATTGCCGAGCTGTTGGATGGTCGCATTGTTTGTGTCAATGTAATTGCCATCGTTGCCAAGAAAATCGTTCGGATTTATTTCTGTGCAGATATTCTTTTCAGATTTGTTGTTGAAGTCAATTTTAACGGGTTTCGTTTTATAATTGAAGGATTCAAAAATGCTCATAGTTTGGCCCTCGAACGAACCATCATAGAGTAGGACTTTGTTGGCTTCATTGATGTCAACGAATGTCCCACAGTTGGAGCTGAGCGAACTGATTTCTTGATACTCGTTAGTAATAGGGGCTGGAATTAAAGAAACCAATCGTACGCCATCGATGCTGCCTGATTTCTGGAATGTAAACTTATTCGTAAAACTAATATTGGTTTGAGCATTTGTTGACAATGAAATGAGCAAAAATGCAAACGACAAAATGCCTTGTATTAGTAATCGGACTGTTGTCATAAATGTTTTTGTTTGTTTTATTTAAGAAAACTTTATTTTACAGTGACTCATGCTTTTTTGGGCCTTTCTTCCTACTCAACAAATTCAATCAAGGAGAGGGGGGCTTCAGCGTTCGCCCCAGTCGCTGCGGTCGAGGTTGCGATAACCTACGGCTTCGGAAATGTGGTGGCTCATGATGCGTTCCGCTCCTTCGAGGTCGGCAATGGTGCGTGCCACTTTGAGGATGCGGCTGTAGGCACGCGCTGAGAGTTGCATGCGCTCCATTGCATTTTTGAGGAACGTTGCCGAAGCCTCGTCGAGTTGGCAATATTCTTCCATGAGTTTCTCCGTCATCTGTGCGTTGCAGTGTATGCCCGGGACGCCTTGATAACGTTGGGTCTGGCGTTGGCGTGCGGCAACGACTCTCTCTCGAATTTGGGCGCTCGATTCGCCGGGCGTAGCGTTTGACATTTCCTCAAAACTGAGGGGCATGATTTCGCATTGCAAGTCAATGCGGTCGAGTAGCGGACCCGAAATCTTGTTCATGTAGCGCTGAATTTGTCCGGGCGAGCAGTCGCAACGGTGCGTCGGGTGGTTGTAGTAGCCGCAGGGGCAGGGATTCATGGCTGCCACCAAAACGAAAGAGCAGGGGAGCGTCGTGCGGTAGCGACTGCGCGAAATACTGATGACTCTGTCTTCCAAAGGTTGGCGCAGGGTTTCGAGTGCGGTGCGCGAGTATTCGGGCAATTCGTCGAGAAACAACACTCCGTTGTGAGCCAGGCTGATTTCACCGGGTTGGAACGTTGCTCCACCGCCAATCAGCGCTACGTCCGAAATGGTGTGGTGGGGAGAGCGGAAGGGGCGCTGCGCAATGAGCGAGTCGCTGGCTGAGAGTTTGCCTGCGATGGAGTGAATTTGCGTGGTCTCCAAACTTTCCGACAGCGATAGTTGCGGAAGTATCGAGGGCAGGCGCTTTGCCATCATACTCTTGCCACAGCCGGGTGCTCCTACCAATATAATATTGTGTCCGCCTGCAGCTGCTATTTCAAAAGCGCGCTTCACTACTTCCTGACCTTTGACCTCCGCAAAGTCGAACGCACACTCGGCTTGTGCCTGAAAGAATTCTTCGCGCGTATTGACGATGCACTGTTCAAGGGAGTTTTCACCGTTGAGAAAATCTACGACTTCCTTGATGTGTGAGGCTCCATAGACTTTGAGATTGTTGACCACGGCAGCTTCGCGCACGTTTTCAGTCGGCACGATGAGGCCTTCCATACCTTCGGCACGCGCTCTTATGGCAATGGGGAGTGCTCCGCGAATGCTTCGGATTGAGCCGTCGAGCCCTAATTCGCCTACCATCATAAATCGCTGCAATGCCTCGGGTTGTACTAACTTCGCTGCTGCCAGCATGCCGATTGCTATGGGCAGGTCGAAGCCGGTGCCTTCTTTTTTCACGTCAGCAGGTGCAAAATTGATGGTAGTCGTCTGCGGTTCGGGAAGGTAATATTTTGAGGTGTTGAGTGCTGCGTGTATGCGCGAGCGGCTTTCCTTGATGGCATTGTCGGGCAGTCCAACCATAAATACGTTGGTCTGTGTGGACTTTGCGGTATAGACTTCAACCTCAACGCGAATTGCCGTCAGTCCGTTTACAGTTGCTGTGAAACTTTTTACGAGCATGGTATGGGTGTGTTAAGATGCGGAAGGTGGCAATGTCCCCCCTATATATAATATATATATGAGTGCTTTATTGCAGAATCTTTTTTATTTCCTCTTCCAACTGGTCGATTTCGAGGTCGCGGCGTACGATGATTCCGTTTTTGTTTACGAGGATGAACTCCGGAATGCTTCGCACTCCAAAGGTGGATACCAATGGCGAGGACAGGCATTGCTGGTCGCAGATGACGGGGCCGTGGAGCGTGTCGCGATGCAGGCTGCGCTTCGTCGTTGCGGTGGAGGGGTCGAAACTGACGTGCAGGAATTTCACACCCTGATGCTCGAAGGTGGTTTCGAGCTTATGAAGCTTGCGCAGCAGTGCGCGCGAGTCGCGGTGCCATGAGGCCCAAAGCGCGATGACTGTGGGCGCCTGGGTATAGTCGTCGCTCTTGATGGTGTCGCCGCTGAGCGTCACTTCCTCAAAACGGGGCAAGGGCTGACCTTCTGTGCTGAGCATGCGAGCCGTGAAGTTGCGTTGCAGGGCTGCGAGCTGTTCGTTCTGAGGTTGTGCTGCCGCGAGGGTGTCGAGCAGTGGCAAGGCTTCGGACGGGACGGGTTTGCGCGAACGTACGAAGTGGCGCTTGAAGACGGCTATGGCAGCCTGTGTCGTCACATTGTCGTAGATGAACTGCTGCGCAGCCAGGCTCTGTTCGCGTTCGGATTTTTCGTTCGTGGCGTGTCGAAAGGTGGTTAGTGCCTCGTTTTCGTCGTTGCCCTTGATGATGGTTTGTGCCAGGTGGGTGGCGTCGGCTTTGACATTGATTTCGTCGCCGGGGTAGGCAACGATGGGTAGCTCAAAGAAGTTGGGGAAGAGCAGCGTGAATGTTGAAGCCGAGGTGAGCGGGCGCGTGATGCTGAACTGACCGTTTTTCACGAAAATCGTGTCGATGCGCTCAGCATTGCCGTTGTCGGCGTAGAGATATAGCTCTGCCTGACGAATATTCTTGATTTCGCCTTCAATCGTAACGCGGTCGGAGTGGTGATTGCAGGCCGTCAGGAGCAGGAGTGCAAGAAGTGGGGAAAAACTTTTCATGTTGGCAAAGGTGGGGGAAGGAGCAAACTTTAGGCTTGCTTGCTGATGGCGAGGATTTCTTCTATAATGTCGCGATTGTTCGACAGGCGCGGCACTTTGTGCTGTCCGCCCAGTTTTCCCTTCGATTTGAGCCAGTCGTCGAACAGTCCCGGGCGTGCCACGATGAGTTCGAGCTGTTGGAGGGTGAGGTCCTTGTAACGCTTGGCTTCGTAGTCGGAGTTGACGCGTTGCAGTGCCTCGTCGAGCAGTTGTGCAAAGGCTGCGACGTCCTTGGGCTCCTGACTGAATTCAATAATCCATTGATGGCGACATTTGCCGTCGTCGTTCATGAATACGGGCGCGGCGGTGTAGTCCTTAACCTGTGCGCCTGTAGCCTGACAAGCCTGTTTGAGTCCCTGCTCGGCGTTGTCAACGATGAGTTCTTCGCCAAAGGCATTGATGAAACTCTTTGTGCGCCCTGAGATGACGAACTTATAGGGATTGGCTGAAGTGAAGCGCACGGTGTCGCCAATCTGGTAACGCCAAAGTCCGCATGCAGTAGAAATGACGATGGCGTAGTTCTTGCCGACTTCCACTTCCCACAATGGCAGTACGCGTGGATTGGCGCTGTCCACGTCTTCGAGCGGTATGAACTCGTAGAACACACCGTAGTCGAGCATCAGCAGCATTGCGCGGTCGGCAGGGTCGTTCTGAATGCCGAAGAATCCTTCCGAGGCATTGTACGTTTCCATGTAGCGCATGCGGGGCGAAGAGATGATGCGCTCATACTGCTCGCGGTAGGGAGTGAACGCCACACCGCCGTGGAAGAACACTTCGAGGTTGGGCCACACGTCCGAAAGGTCCGTCTTGCCCGTAATGTCGAGTGTGCGGCGAATCACTGCCATCATCCACGATGGTACGCCCGAGATGTTTGTCACGTTCTTGTCCTTGGCGTAGTCGGCAATGCGGTCGCGCTTCTCTTCAAAGTCGGAGAGGAGCGCCACTTGCTTCTTGGGCACACGCAGCAGGTTGACAATCGGGTTGATGTTTTCAATCAGAATAGCCGAGAGGTCGCCCACGAGCGAGTCGGGCGAGTTGTAGTTGGGAGCATGGCTGCCGCCCAAAATCAGTGCGCGTCCGTCGAAGATGCGGCTGTCGGGTGTGTTGCGCAGATAGAGCGACACGACGTCGGCACCGCCCTTGTAGTGCGTGTTCTGCAGGTACTCGTGGCTCACGGGGATGAACTTGCTCTTGTCGCTCGTTGTGCCCGACGATTTTGCATACCACTTCACCTTTCCGCGCCACAACACGTCGGCTTCGCCATGGCGCATGCGGTCGATGTGGTCTTTCAGCGTGTCGTAGTTGTTGATGGGCACGCGGGCTGCAAACGTTTCATAACTCGTCGTGTTGGCATAGTCGTATTGCTTGCCCCACTCCGTGTTCGCGGCAGCTTTGAGCAGGTATTTCAGCACGTTGCGCTGAATTTCCTCAGCGTTTGTTGCGTATTTATCTATCTGACGGGTGCGCGGAAGGAAAAATGGGCGCACAAGGCTTGTGATTGACATAGTCTGTAAAAATGTATTGGGGATGAAAGCCGCTGTAGTACGCTCCCCCGTGCTTGGCATAGCAACGCACGACGGGGCATGTGACAGGGGCTTTCATCCGCAGTAGAAATTGTTAGAATGTTTCGGTTGTAAATGTGCTTGCAGGCAATCCTTGCTTGTTGACAAGGTTGGCTTTGTTGGCGAAGGGGGTCCAGCCGTAGCGCACGTGTACGGGGTGCTTCACTTTTGAGGAGTGTACCTTCACGCTGTTGCCCTTAATCAGCGCTTCGGCAGGGTGGTAGATGCCGTCGGCACCTGCTATCTCAAACGTAGCGAGTGGCAGTCCGTCGCTGCTGCTGAGTGCGTCAGCATTGTCGAAGTGCACGATGATGGAGGTTCCGCGTGTGTAGTGCGACGCATACTCCGGACCTGCTGCCACGAGTTGGCGGCCATAGCTGTTCTTCAGCGCCTGCAGTGCAAGGCGTTCGCCCACGGGTTTCTTGTTGCGTGGATGCACGTCGAGCGAGTCGCCCACGTCGCTACTTACAGCCAGATAGGTATGGGGGAGCGCCTTTGCCAGGCGTCGCTGGCTGTCGCGGAAGTGGGGCCAGCTTTGGCGAGGTGCTATGCTTGAGAGCTGCACGGTGTAGAAGGGCAGGGCGTCGTTGTTGAAATATTGACGCCAACTCTTTTCCATGAGCGTGAAGAGTTGTTCGTGGAGTTCCACATTGTGAGCGTTCGATTCGCCCTGATACCAGATTACGCCGCAGGGATTGAGTGCCTTGAGGGGCAGCATGCCGGCGTCGAAGAGGTAGTGGGGCATGAAGGGGTGGCGCTGGAGCGGATTTTTGCTGGCAGCGATGTTGCGGAGAGCGCGTCCGCGTGCCCAGTCCTGTCCGAAGTCGCTTTTTGTCCAGTTGTAGAGGATGTTGGGGAAGTCCCATTCCAGCGTGCTGCGGTCAATCCAGCTCTCGGTCGTTGAGCCTCCCACGGCGTTGAGCACGAGTCCGATGTGTACGTCGAGGCTGTCAGCCAACATGCTGCCGAAGTGGTAGGCGATGGCTGAGAACTTGAGTGCAGCCTGCTCGTTGTTGATTTCCCACTTTGCGGGGTGGTAGTATTCATTGCGGTTAGCAGCCTGGCAGGTGGCTTCGTCCCATTCGATGTCGTAGGTTGTCGTGATGGGCAACATGTGGTAGAGGTGGAGCTTGTCCATCTTTCCGGCGAGGGCTGCCGTTTCCTTGCCACCGATGCTCGAAGCTAGGGGAAACTCCATGTTCGACTGTCCGGAGCACACCCATACGTCGCCCATCCACACGTTCTGATACGTGAGTGTCTTGTTGGGGGCTTCGATGCTGAGTTCGTAGGGACCTCCTGCAGGGAGTGCTTTGAAGTCAACGCTCCATGTGCCGTCGGCTGCCGCAGTCGCTGTTTGCTTCTTGCCGCCGAGCACCACCTTGATGCGGTCGCCTACGTTCGCCTTGCCTGCAATATGGATGGGCTTGTCGCGCTGGATGACCATGTTGTCGGAGTAGGTGGCAGGCATTTGCAGACCGCCGAAGTCGCCCGTGATGTGGGCATACACAATCTTTGCCAGCAACTCAGCACCCTCAGCATTGGGGTGGAGTGCGTCGGGAAAGAGGTCGTAGCGTTCGTGGAAGGGGGCAAACAAGTCGATGAGTTTTGCGTCGGCATTGGCTGCCACTTGCTCAATGACGGGCTGAATCTGTGCGTGCCAGTCGCGCGTGCCGCTAAGGTAGCGACGGTGGTTGTGGGAGATGGGCGTCATGCGGCAAATCCAGATTTTCGCTTTCGGATTGGCTACGCGCATAGAGTCGATGAGCGCATAGTAGTCGCTTGCAAACTCCTGGCGGTAGTTGGGCCAGTTGCGAGGGTCGGTGTCGTTAAGTCCCAGGTGGATAACTACGATGTCGGCCTTGAAATCCATGGCGCCGCGAAATTCGGGCAACGACATGTAGGGGCGATGACCCTTGCGCAGCAGCGTAGCGCCCGAATGGCCGAAGTTTGCCACTTCCGCCTTGTCGCCAAGCAGCGCCTGGAGGCGAGCAGGGTAGGCATTCTTTTCGCGCTCGGGCAGCAGGTAACCATAGGTCACGCTGTTGCCAACGCATGCCACTTTGAGTTTTTGCTGGGCGCTGAGGGGCAGCGCAAGGAGTATGGCGAGGAGCAGAAACAACTTTTTCATATTGAGCATTTTGTTGAGGTAGGAAGGGGGAGGTTTTGAAATTCGGAGTTCAGCGCATAACTATTAAGCGCGCTGTGCACCGGTGATGAGCGCAGCGAGTGCTTCGTTGAAAGCATCCTGTGCGAGCAGGTCTTCGAGCGTGATGTGCATGCGGTAACCCCAGTAGTGGTGAGGATTGGCGGGCACATTGATGCGCTCGGCGTCGGGGTTGGGGTAGCGCAGACTATCGTCGATGGAGAGCCAGTCCTGCAATGCCATCACGGCTAAGAGTGAGGGCGCTTCGAGGTTGCGCTGCACGATTTCTTTGCAGAGCCAGGCTTCGGCTTTCGTGGGGTAGGGTTCGCCATGTCCGAGTTGTGTGTGGTAGAAGCGGCGTGTGAGTTCGGCGTCTTCCTCCCACCATCCGCGCAGCGTTGCCATGTCGTGCGTAGAGATGGTGCAAACCGAGCGGTAGGGGTAGTTCCAGGGTGTTCCGAAGTCTGCACCCAGCGCTTTCGGCATGCGCTGAATTTCGAGGCTCAGGATTTGGAGTTCGTTCATCACCCAGGGCACGCAGTCGGGCACCATGCCGAGGTCTTCGCCGCATGCCATCATGGGTGCAGCCTTGAGCAGAGCGGGGAGTTTTTCCATCGCCTTGCCATACCAAAATTCGTTGTGGCGGTGGTAGAAGTAGTCGTCGTGCAGGCGGCAGAAGGCTTCGCGTTGCTGCCAGTTGAGGCGCTGGAAGACGGGCGCCGTTTGTGCCAGAATGCGTGGGTGCACCATGCCGGCGTTGCTGCGGTCGGCTACGAAGAGCACGTTGTTCGTGAGGTCCATCAGTCCGTTTACGATGTCCGCCCACGCCTCGGGCGAATAGCCGTCGCTTACGACGAGCGCTTGAATCTTGCGCTGCGTGTTGTATTCGGGCTTCAGCATCCAGCGTTTCAGTGCTTCGTCGTGCATGAGGAAGCGTTCGCAAACGTAGGGAGCATGCTGGCCAAAGGTTTCGTAGATGAGCGCATCGTCAATCCAGGGCAGGAGCATATCTTCCATGCTCAGGTTGAGCCCGTAACTTTCGACTTCCGCCTTCGTCACGGGCAGCGCCGGCACGAATTGTCCGAGCATGCCCTGCACCGAGTGCGTAGGAATTTCCCAAATGCGGAAGAAACCCAGTATGTGGTCAATGCGGTAGGCGGTGAAGTATTCTGCCATTTTGCTGAAGCGGCGTTTCCACCATGCGTAGCCGTCTTCCGCCATTATGTCCCAGTTGTACGTGGGGAAACCCCAGTTCTGACCGTTTGCCGAGAAGGCGTCGGGCGGTGCTCCGGCTTGTCCGTTGAGGTTAAAGTAGTGGGGTTCCACCCAAGCTTCGATGCTGCAGGGGCTGATGCCGATGGGGATGTCGCCTTTGAGAACGACGCCCTTTGAGCGCGCATATTCGCTCACGCTGCTCAGTTGCACGTGGAGCAGATATTGCGCAAAACAGTGGAACATGATTTCGGGATTGTTCTTACACAAACGTTCAATCTGCTCCTTGGCGTATTGGCTGTACTGGGGCCATGTGCGGAAGTCCGAAGTGGCGTATTGGTCGCGCAGATAGCAGAAGGCGGCGTAGTTCCAGAGCCAGTGTTCGTTGTTCTTCACGAAGTCCTTTGCCTCGGGCGTTTGCATCATGGCTGCCCCCTTTTCTTCGTAGTAGGCGCGCAGGTATTCCAGCTTTGCAGCGTTGGCGCCTTCGTAGTCCATCAGCGCAAGTGCGTTGAGTGCCTGGAATCGGTGGGCGAAGCGTTCTTCCAGTTCCGCATTGCTCAGTCCGCCCAGTTGGCGAAGGTCGATATACATGGGGTGGAACGCATAAATCGTGATGCTGTTGTAGGGATACGAGTCGGCCTTTGTGTGCGTAGCCGTTGTGTCGTTGATGGGCAGAATCTGGAGCACGCGTTGCTGCGTTTTCAGGCACCAGTCCACCATCGTGCGGAGGTCGCCAAAGTCGCCAACGCCCTGACTGCCCTCAGAACGGAGCGAGAATACGGGGATGGCTGTACCTGCAAGGCGCTTACCCGTAGAGGGGAAGTACACCTCCTGTTCGGGCATGTGGTAAACGATGCCGCTGTCC
>JAFOWI010000199.1 GCA_017425985.1 Bacteroidaceae bacterium
ATATTAATTTTCCAAGAAATAGTTTACTGACGTTACGACGCGCACATTCTTGATGTGGGGAGAATAGCTGTCGCGGTCGTTGATGGAGAAGAGCCCTTGGTTGGCAGTTTGAATTTTACCCAACTCGCTGCCCGAATCTGCGGCAAACTTAGCAGCCGCTTCGCGAGCGTTGCGCGTAGCTTCTTCAATCATCTCGGGCTTTATTTTGTTGAGCCCCGTAAATTCGTACTGAATGCGCGTTTCGTAGTCGTTGGCAGAGATGGCTACGCCCTCCTTGAGGAGTTCGCCGGTCTGCGCAAGCAGTTGTCGCACCAAATCGACTTGTTCCGTAGCTACGATGGTCACGGAGGTCACGGTGTAGCGCTGTCCGTTGTTGTCCGAAACGTAGCGCTCCGCCTGCTTGTCGAGAATTTGCAAGGCTGGTTCGCTGATGTCGGCTTCCTTGATGCCGTGCTTTTTCAGGAAGGCTGCGATGCTGGCATTGGCTTTGTTGACGTCGGCATAAATAGCCTGCAGGTTGTTGCCGGTCGTTTTATACACAACGGGCCAAATCACGTGGTCGGCCATCACTTCGCGCTCTGCCAGCCCACGTACGCTCACGATGCGGTCGCCTTGCGCAATGCTTTTGAGTCCGCTGCCGATGCTCATGCCCATCACGATGAGTGCGATGCCGATGATAAGCGCTTCAGTCTTGAATTTTCTCATAGCAGTAGTTTTTTGGAGTTTAAGGTTTGTAGTGCAAATGTAGTGCGATTTTTCTGCGCGGCAAAGTGATTTGTGTTAAATAATCTTACGTGTGCGAAGTTTTTTTTCTGTGCCAACTTTTTTGGGCATGGGGCGTTGTTTGCGTGCAGAGCGCTATTGGAGTAGGGAGTGGCACCAGGGTGGGGTGGAGTGCTGTGTTGCGGTAGTCAAAGCAAGGTCTCGGTCTGCGTCGTCCGGCTGTTTTTGGGCCTGAAAAAAATGTACGATTTTGCGGATTTGGGCTTTTTCCCGAAATGTTAAATTTAACATTTCAGAAGCTTCGAAAAAAAATTGCAATTTTTTTAGTAGTTGTCTTTAATTTGCAATCTTTATATGTCAAATACTGCTGTTTTAAGTTTGGAATCAAAGGAAAAAATCACAACATCGGACTTCCGAAAAACAACATCGGAGGTAATTTTAACAAGGTTTGAGCTTGTTTTAACAACCTTTGACCTTGTTTTTGTCCATTTTTGCGCAAAAAAAGGGGAAAACCGATGTGGTTCTCCCCTTGTAGTACAAAGTTACAACATTTTTTGTCGAAATGCAAATGGCGTTTTTTGCCGATTTTAACATTTTTAAAGAATTAAGTTAACGATTCGTTAACTATAACCGCATCTTGAGGATGTTCAATTTTACGGTTTACGCTGTTGCGCGGACGGCTTACCACGTCACCTTTACGCTGTAGGGGAACACGCGCTTGGCATCTTCGTAAGTAGCGATGCTCTCTGCAAGGCTGCCGAGCGTGGGCTGGAGTTTTCCGCAGAAGCATTCCTTACCGTTGACGAAGATGCGCACTTTTTTCTTCGTGTTGCAAAGGTCGTCGTTGAGGAAGATGGTGAGCGCTCCGTTGGGTGCGGGTGTGTAGGTCTTGTAGAGCGAAATTTCGATGCCCATCTGCGGGTCGCGTACGGTGGTGTTGTAGGTCACGTGGTGGGCTGTGATGTGGATTTCGTTTTTGCGTGTTTCGTAGGTGTAGTAGGTGCGTGTGTCGGCAGCGCCGCATTCTTTGTCCACCTTGATGTTGTAGAAAGCGTTGCGCTTGATGCCGTCCATTTCGAAGTTTTCCCACGCAAATTGTTTGGGCGTAGCGTTGCGTTCAAACTGTGCGAGCCAGGGCGTCGTGGGCGAATAGTCAATGCTGTGGCCTCTGCCTTCGGGGAGCGCAATGCGGTGTTTGAAGAAGCCGGGATGAGCCTGCTCAAGCGAGTCGAGCGTTGCGAGCGCACGGCGTGTGAGGATGTCGCGGCTGAACATGCGGTCGTACTCGCCCGTAAGTAGTGAGAAGGGAGTGTTCATGAGGTTTTCGCAAGGTGCGTTGCGCAAGGGTTCGCCTCCAGCCATGGGGCCTACAGCTGCGAGGTAGTCGGCATAGAAGCTGCCGAGGCGCTGGCTACCGTAGCCGCCTTCGGAAATTCCGAGGAAGTAGATGCGATTAGGGTTGAGTCGCTCGTCGAGCATTGCGCGGCGAAGCACTTGTTTCCACACCCACTGCTTGCCCTTCTGCCACCAACGATAGAGTTGGCCCTCGTTGGGAATCTGGGGCACCATGTAGAACGAAGGCGCGTCAGCCCAATAGTTAGCGAGCTTCAAGCCTGTTGCCCATTCAGCCGCCTTGGGGCCCGAGCCGTGCATGTAAAGGAAGAAGGGGTAGCCTTCAGCAGGACGTTCGCCCTTCGTGCCGTAGTAGAAAGGCATGGTTGCGTCGGCTTCGAGTTCGGCAGGAATTTCGTACTTCAAAGTGCGGGCTTCGCTAAGCGCTGTAGTCGCCAAGGGCTCAACGCCGGCATTGGCTTTGCGCCATGCCTGCCAAGCTTCGGCAGTGGCAGCTTCGACGTTGTCGATGGGTGTGTCGGCTACTGTGGGGAGCGCCTTTCCCTGAAGGTAG
>JAFOWI010000019.1 GCA_017425985.1 Bacteroidaceae bacterium
ATCAACGCTGTTATCTACGTTGAACGTGACTCACAGAAGGGCATTATCATCGGACACAAGGGAGTTGCGCTGAAAAAAGTCAGCACTGAAGCACGCAAGACTCTTGAGAAATTCTTTCAAAAGAGCATCTACCTCGAAGTCTTCGTTAAGGTTGACAAGGATTGGCGAAACTCAGCAAAGCGCTTAGAGAGCTACGGTTATTCACACGAATAATATAGAATGGTCTACAAGCGCACTTCACCCTATTAACATTAAATATTACACTAATATATGGCATTAGTTGCAATCGTAGGCCGCCCCAACGTTGGCAAATCTACACTCTTCAACCGCCTCACAGGCACGCGCTCTGCAATCGTTTCGGACGAAGCAGGCACAACGCGCGACCGCCAATATGGCAAGGTCGAATGGTGTCAGCGCGAGTTCTCTATCGTTGACACTGGCGGATGGGTCGTTAATAGCGACGACATCTTTGAAGAAGAAATCCGCAAGCAAGTAAAACTTGCCACAGAAGAAGCCGACCTCATCCTCTTCGTAGTTGACAACAAAAACGGCGTGACAGACCTTGACGAACAAGTAGCAAGCATCTTGCGCCGTACAAAAAACATACCCATCATTCTTTGCGCCAACAAGACGGATAGCAACGAAGACAGATACGTATCAGCAGAATTTTACAGTTTAGGACTCGGCGACCCCTATTGCGTCAGCGCTGCAACCGGTTCAGGCACGGGAGATTTGCTCGACCTTATCGTTGAAAAATTAGGTCCTGAACGTACAATAGAAGGCGTAGAAGAAAATGTGCCCAAATTTGCTATCGTAGGTCGTCCTAATGCAGGAAAGTCAAGTTTGATTAACGCCTTTATCGGCGAAGATCGCCACATTGTTACAGACATTGCCGGCACAACACGCGACTCCATCCTTACGCGCTACGACAAATTCGGTTTCGACTTCTACCTCGTTGATACCGCCGGTATTCGTAAGAAAAACAAGGTGACAGAAGATCTTGAGTTCTACTCCGTAATGCGCTCCATCCGCTCTATCGAAAACTCCGATGTATGCATCCTTCTCATCGATGCAACACGCGGTATTGAGAGTCAGGATATGAACATCTTCCAACTCATCCAGAAGAATAATAAGAGCCTTATTGTTGTAGTCAACAAATGGGACACTGTAGAAGACAAGTCGCAAAAGGTGATTTCGCACTTCGAAGACACTATTCGCGAAAGAATGGCTCCTTTCAAAGACTTCCCCATCATCTTTGGTTCTGCACTTACCAAGCAGCGCATTTTTAAAGTACTCGAAACGGCAAAGGATGTTTATCTCAACCGCAAACGTAAGGTTGCTACTCACAAGCTGAACGAAGAACTTCTGCCCCTCATCGAGGCATATCCTCCACCATCAATCAAGGGTAAGTACATTAAAATCAAGTATTGCGCACAAATTCCCAATACGCAGATACCTTCATTCGTATTCTATTGTAACCTGCCGCAATATGTTAAGGAACCCTACAAGCGATTCCTCGAAAACAAGATTCGCGAACGCTGGGATTTCTCTGGAACACCTATCAACATCTTCATCCGTCAGAAGTAAAGTTGCACATTTGATGGCAAGTTCTTTATATTACATCTATTCAGGATTGACAATAATGATTTCCACATTAAAAAAGGTTCATGCAAGGATGCTCACAGCTATTTGCATGAGCCTTATTTTCCTAATATCCAGCTGTGCGACAAACGACGCAGAGAATTCCAGTGAAACAGCTCCTACAAAAAGCGAGATTTATCACATTTATTCTCACTTACTTAAAGGTCGCTATGCAGACTACGTTAAACACATAGCTTCATGTAAAGACAAACCACGTTTTTATCGTGAACAAATGGTCAACATTCATAGGGTTCAAGCCCAACAGCGCGAAGCTGAAATGGGTAAAATCGACTCTATATCAATCAATCGGATAGAAACGCATTCCGACACCCACCATGCAACAGTCTATCTGACGCACCATTATTCCAATGCCCCGGCTGAAGAAGTATTATTACAAATGGTATATACAGAAAATCAGTGGATGATAAAATAATGTGAGTGCTGCATAAATCCCCTAAATTCATAAAAGAAGCAGGATTTTTCAATCAAACTTACTTCAGCAATAGGAGCGAACTGTTTTTGAAATTATTTGTTTCTTACAATAAATTGATAATAAATATTTCACTCCTACAATTCTTAGTGTTTCACAAAAATAGGACTCATGAAGCTTTATTTTTAGTGACTGCCGTACAGCTACGACAGTTAGAAAAACATTTTTTGCAGCTGTCGTACGGCTCCGACGGTTAGAAAAACATTTTTTGTGACTGTCATCCGGCTCCGACGGTTAGAAAAACACTTTTTGCGACTGTCGTACGGCTCCGACGATTAGAAAAACACTTTTTGTGACTGTCGTACGGCTCCGACAGTTAGAAAAACATTTTTTGCGACTGTCGTACGGCTCCGAAGGTTAGAAAAACATTTTTTGTGACTGTCGTACGGCTCCGACGGTTTAAAAAAACATTTTTTGCGACTGTCGTACGGATCTGAAGGTTAAAATACAATTCAATCCAATTATTTTAACTTATTCTTACATCGAAGCCAACTTTTGAAGGATAAAATCAAAAAAATTAAGAGGATGCGACAAAGTGCAAACTTGTCACATCCTCTTAATGTATTAAGAATTGTCATTGCCATGTAAACCATTTAAAACTACAATATTTCCAATCATAGTTTTATAACTAATATTGATATACTTCGCAGCAATTAAAAATCACGTTCCCAGTTATTATTTTTCACCAATGCTTTATGAAGCCCTTACAAGGTTCTATATTTTAGGACTTTATTTCATGTACAGCTAAATGCTAAACCTTACAACAATTAATTCTTGAACTTTAGAACTTAATTAATCAACCTTTGAAAGAAATCAAAAATAATTCTTCATCACGAAGCAATTTAATACGACGTCCGTCAACAGATATTAAGCCTTCTTTTACAAAAGAAGAAAGCGTCCGGATTGAATTACTTGTTGTCATGTTTGAATAACATGCCAATTCCTCGCGCGTCATCATTATATTGATGTATCCATCTTTATCAAGTCCAAATGAATCACGAAGGGTAAGGATTGATTCCGCCATACGTCCACGAATATGCTTTTGCGTGAGACTTACCATTCGCTTATCGGCAATTCCTAAATCAATAGCCAGCTCGGAAATGAAAAAACGCTGCAACTTATTGTTTTGTTCCATGATGCTTAACACATAATTCATAGGAATCCTGCAAATTATTGTAGGGCCAAAAGCAGCAGCTCCGGTAACATAGGGTTCGCTGGCAATACTGGCTCTATAGCCAAAATATTCGCCTGCTCCAAGCATACGCATAATTTGCGAACGTCCGCAAACGCCATCTCTATAAATTTTAACATGACCGGATATAACGCAATAAAGAAAATCCGGCCGTTGCCCTTCGACATATATAACTTCGTGTTTCTTGTAATGGCAGATACTCATATTCTCTTCAAGTAAGGATTGTTCCTCCTTCGAGAGAAGTTGCCAAAACTTAGTCA
>JAFOWI010000200.1 GCA_017425985.1 Bacteroidaceae bacterium
GTTATTAACCAGTGTAACTTCTATCTTGCAGCAGCCGATTCTAACGCAATCAAGAATGACATCTTGTATATGCGTAAGGAAATTGCTCAGGTTCACATGGTGCGTGCATGGGTTTACATGCAGTTGGTTCAGTTGTATGGCAAAGTTCCTTTCATCACAGTGCCTGTTGACAACGCAAACACTGGTTGGGAAGTAACTCCTGCTGAAGGATGGGTGACTCCCGAAACATTGCTCGATGCGCTTTGGCCCTCTTTGGAGCAGGCCGTAGCTTACGAAAAAGTTTATGGTTTCCCCAGCTATGGTACTATGAATACGGGTAAGGAAAAGATTCCTCACGACCTTATGGTATTCCCCTCTGACCTCATCCTTGGTGACCTCTATTTGCTCCGTGGTAATGGTACTGGCGACTATCAGAAGGCTGCTTACCACTACTACACTTGGATTGACGAGCATGCACGCTCTGGTGTGAAGGCAGGTTCGGGTGCTTCTTATAACATCATTGATTTCAATGAAAAAGTTATAGTTACCCCCAATCCAGCTGGTTGGTACAAGGGTTTGGTTTCATACTCTAAGGGTGCTGAAACGATTGTAGCCGTTCCTTCAGCTGCTAACTACAGCTTCGGTAATGTGCTCATCAAGCCCGTTTCGCTTTATGGCTTCAAGGTTTCATCTTCAAACACTACTGAAGGCGAAGGCGACGACGTTGCAACAAGCGGTGAAATCAACATCACTCCCGATGCGCGTTTGCGTCAGATTGGACTTTCACAGCGCTATCAGGCGCTCAATGCTGCTCAGTTCTACGTGAATGAAAAGCGCGACGGATTGGATAGCAAGGTTGAGTACCACGAAATTGGCGACGCTCGCTTCTATGGAACAGCGCCCGATTACAAGACATCAAACGATGGCAACGTGAAGTTCATGCACAAGTTTGGTCCTGCACAAAATGCTAATCCTATGGGTGGTAACTTGGTTTACGGTAGCAATTATGTGTTCAAATATGCAATTCCCGTTTACCGCGTTCGTCAGGTTTATCTCCGTTTTGCTGAAGCAATCAACCGCGCAGGTTTCCCCAACCACGCGTTTGCTATTCTCCGCGACGGTCTTAGCTACGACAAGTTCCCCAAGTTCGAATATAGCATCGAATTGGATACGCTCACACGCGATGTTGATGCTGACGGCGTGCTCCACTTGGTTTGCAAGGGCACATTCTCTCCCGACACTGTTCACATGGGCGTAAATACAATCTACATCACTCCCGATGAATTGCAGCGCGCTCAGAGCATGGAGTTCCTCCGTTTCGACGAAAGCGAATGGAACAACGTAGGCGTTCACTCATTGGGTTGTGGTACGTTCTCAGGCAAGGATTCGCTCTATGTTTACGAAAAGGTTGTTGGCGACCGTATTGCTGCTATCAAGAAGCAAATCGGCTTTGTTGATGAAGAAGTTCCTGCGTTTGCTCTGAAGGCTTCACGCAATGTTGAAGTTCCTACAGACACTGTGGTTGAAATCAGCGACACTGTTTATGCTGAAGTGCTCGACGCTGACCAGTGGGAAATCGAAGCTGTTGAAACTTTGATTGCCGACGAAATGGCGCTCGAAACAGCGTTCGAAGGTTATCGCTTCTTCGACCTTACTCGTATGGCTCGCCATAAGAATAAGAACAACATGGTGAACGGTACAGAGTGGTTTGCTCGTATGATTGCATCTCGTTCTACCAACAAGGCACCTTATGCTCCATTGGAAGACGGCGAAGTTGAAGTTATCAATAACGAACTCTTCAACCTCTTGCTCAACGAGGACAATTGGTACTTGCCCAGTCCTGTTGTAGAATAATTCGTTTCGAACAATCAGTTTTTGATTATCATAAGGTGGCATGCCCTCGCGGGTGTGCCATCTTTCTTTTTCTGAAAATGGCTTCCGAAGTATGCGTTCGCATGCTTCATTTCGGAGTGGTTTTTCAGGTCGAAATTTTGGTGAAATTTGCAGTCGTCCTTCTTGCATAAAATATGCATAAAACGGCATTTTTATGCATATATGCACATAAATATGCAAGACGCGTGAAAGTGGACTTTACAAAACGCGATGTTAATTGTAAACTCTAAGATAGCAAATTTAGGGGTGAAATGTTAAAATCTTTTAAATTTGCGAAAAAAGCAAATTTGGATTTTCCTGAAAAATGTTGTATATTTGTACTACGGAAGGGGAGACCGCGCGGTTTCCCCTTTTTTAGGGCCCAAAAATGGCAAAAACAA
>JAFOWI010000201.1 GCA_017425985.1 Bacteroidaceae bacterium
CTGTCCGAAAAAATGTGTACTTTTGCTCATGGTTAACCTTTAAGTGTGGTAACTCAAAGATAACCAAAAAGGGCTGAACTCCAAAATCGGAGATCAGCCCTTTCTTTTTTTTGATTCGATAAGTTTTAGCGGACAGTAATATTTTAGATATAAAAAAGCAGTTCCTACAGAAGCACTTTGAATAAGGCTTTGTAGGAACTGTTTTTTTTGTTTGTCAATTGTATGCAGAACACAGTTTACGATTGAGGGTAGGGACTGTTGTCTGTAAGTTGTCTGATTTTCGTCGGTAGCATATTATGCTTCGTCCTTTTTGCGACGGAGGCGGCGCTTAGGTTTTTCTTCTACGCCTACTTTGTCGAGCTTAACGCCTGCGAGTTCGGGGTCAATCATGATGCGTCCGCAATATTCGCATACGATAATCTTTTTACGCATACGGATGTCGAGCTGACGCTGTGGGGGAATCTTGTTGAAGCATCCGCCGCAAGCATCGCGCTGAACGTAAACAACGCCGAGACCATTGCGGCTGTTCTTGCGGATACGCTTGAACGAAGTGAGGAGACGAGGCTCGATAGAGAGTTCGAGGTTCTTCGCTTTTTCGCGGATTTTTTCTTCTTCAGCCTTTGTTTCTGAAATGATTTCGTCGAGTTCGGATTTCTTGATGTCCAAGTCATCGCGACGGTCGCGCAAGAGTTCAGAGCATTGTGCCATGTCCTTTTGTTTGTTGTCGATAGCACGCTGAGCTTCGTTGATTTTCTTTTCGAGGAGCATGATTTCCAAACCCTGGAATTCGATTTCCTTCGTGAGAATGTCGTATTCGCGGTTGTTGCTCACATTGTTTTGCTGTTCTTCGTAGCGCTTCATCGCTTCGCGCGCTTCGTCAATCTGAACTTTCTTTGTAGCGATTTCTTGCTTGAGGTGTTCGATCTCAGTGTTGTACTTTTCGAGGCGGTGTGTCAAACCTTCGATTTCAGCATCGAGGTCTTCTACTTCGAGTGGAAGTTCGCCGCGCAACGCCTTGAGCTTATCGCTTTCAGAGAGGAGCGCCTGAAGTTGATAGAGATTTTTGAGCTTTTGTTCTACAGAGAGGTCTGTAGTTTCTTTTTTGGTAGCCATAGGATGACGTGTTATATGTATTTGAAATTTTTATGTTCAGTAGAGATAGTGTATGGGGTTGGTGTTGATGGTGGTTTCAACGATTTTTAACTCGGGATGAGCTTTGCGCAATATGTTTGCCATCAGTCCGATGGTGAATTGTTCGCTTTGATAATGTCCGAGTGCCCCAATGAGAATCTTGTTTTCGTAACCAAAGAAATGGTGATAACCCATTTCGCCAGTCAGGAATGCGTCTGCCCCTTTGCGGATGGCTGTGTCAACGAGGAAGTCGCCCGAACCTCCACAGAGTGCCACCTTTCGTATGGGGTGAGAGGGTGGGAGGTTGTGTTGCAGACAATCGATGTTGAATGTCTTTTTGATGCGATGTAGAAATTGCATGGGTTCCTCGGGGGTTGGTAGCGTGCCAATGATGCCGCTTCCACCCGTGTTGTTGGGTAAGGGTTGCAGAAAACTTACGTCTTCAAGTCCTATTCGGTTGGCGATTTCAAAGTTGACGCCGCCTTCGGCATTGTCAAGGTTTGTGTGTGCAGCATAGATGGTGATGCCTTTCAGAATAGCTGTTCTTATGCATCTTTCGATGAGTGTTTCGTCGGCAATTCGCTTGACACCTCGAAAGAGCAGGGGATGGTGGGCTACGACCATGTTGCATCCTTGTGCTGCAGCCTCTTCGATTACGTCCTCCGTAACGTCAAGACACAATAATACCCCTGAGGCGTCTGCGTCTGTTAATCCAATCTGCAAGCCGGCATTGTCGTATCCTTCTTGTAGGGGCAGAGGTGCAAACCGTTCAAGGGTTTCAGCTACTTCCTTTATCTTCATAAGGGAAAACTCTTTTATGTAATGGTCGGTTCTATAATGAAGTATTCATTCTTTTATTTATAGAATCTACCTAAAATCAAATTTGCGTGCAAAGTTACGATTTTTCTTTCTTTTGTGAAAGTAAATCCTCTCTTTTTGTAATGAAAAAATATTGTAGTAACGTAAAATAGAAAGGGCATTGCGAATATGCAGTAGGAGTCAATCTTTGTATCAATAAAAAATGTTGCGCCTTTGCGTGAATTATTTGCAGCTTGGATGGTGTAGCGAGTTCACACAAAGGCGCGCAACTGATTTTGTTTTTTATTGGCACCCGGAAATATAGGACGGACACAGACTTTTGCGAATCGATTTGCTTTTGCTGCCTTCCGGATGGTGTAATACTTATTCGTGTATGTTATAAAATATCCCCTCATATATTTATACATCAGTATGCGTAGATGGGGGCGTGTCTGGAGTGTTTTCTTGTATCAACGTTTCTGCAATAAAATCTTCTAATGATAAGTCGGTAGTGATGCCTATCTTTTGGCGGAAACGATGGCGAAGCATGAGGACACTTCGTGGAGCTATGGCCAGTAGTTCGGCAATTCGTTTGTTGTCTTGTTTCATGACGATGAGCATAGAAAGGAGCTCTTCGCGGCGGGTGATGGATGGAACCCTGTCGCGTAGGCGAGGGAGAAAAAGCGGATATATCAGTTCGAAGCATTGTCGGAACTTAGTTTCGCCGCTTGTTTGAAGTAATGTGGGAGTGAGTGCTTCGAGTTCTTGGCGCTTATCTTTGTCGTCGAGGATGTCCTTAATTTCTTGTGCTCTGATTTTCTTTTCTGCATTGGATTGGATGAGCTGTGTTGTAAGCGATGAGAGTTCTTTTTCCGCCAACTTCATTTGAATGACGTGCTGCTTTCGTTGCTTTTTAGAGCGCACGGTGATAATAGCAACGATGGTTGCAGCAACAGCGATTCCAAAGAGGAACAGGAGTTGCTGGTTGGTCTGTCGGAGTTGAATGAGTTTTAACTCTTGTTGTTTTTGTGATGTTTGTAAATCAACGATGCTTTCAATGATGTTGAAATTCAGGTTCTTTTCTTTGAAAATTTGGCGTTCCTGAAGCATGAGCTGAGTGTAGCGTTCTACTTGTTTATAATTTTTCCTTTCCAGATAATGATTCAGGATGGGGGCGTAGTCAATGCGGATGTAGGTTGTGGCATCGGTAGGATGAAGCAATACGTACATACTATCCAACATCGTTTCTGCAATGGCAGGTTGTCCGTGCTTTAAGTAAGTTTGTGCCAATTGGTGGTAAGCTTTCGCACGATTGATGGGCGTAGCTTGTTTGGTCACTTGTTCTAATTCATGAATGCCCAATTTAATGGAGTCGCCGCTACGTTCGGTCAGGAATGTTCCGTTCAACAAGTTCACGTCAACCATTCCACTATTGTAAGGAAGCGATTTGCAGATTTGTCGTGCCCGTTCGGTATATGCAGAAACAGAATCTGTTTCGCCAAGCTGGTGCATCATTCTTCCTATATTTATATATGTCTGCGCTGAAACCATAGGATTTTTTAAGACCATGGCATTCTCTGTGCGTAGCGCTTCGTAAGCGTATATGCTTGCGTATTCAGGAGTGTCCCAATAAAGGAACAGGTCAACCAGTGCATGCAGGCTATTGAGTGTACCTAAAGTGTCGTTTCTGAGTTGTGCTTCCTCTTTACTTTGTTGATACAGCGATAGGGCTTTGTTGAAGTGCCCGTTGCGTTTGTAGAGCGAACCAAGCATTGCTGTTACCCATTGTTTTCCGGAAGTATTTTCGCATAACTCTGCCTGGTGCAAGGCTTCTTCACACCAATTAATGACTTCTTTCTGGTAGTCGGGATTGCTGTAAAATACGGCAGCAGCATAGGCGTAGTCGCGGAAATAGCGTTCAGGAGTTGCTTGATGAAGCGGTAAGGTCAAAGCTTTGAGCATGGTTCCTTCAGCCTCTTTCATGTTTTCCGTGCGCGAAAGTGCATAGCCCAAAATGGAATAGTAGTCTCTTAAATATTGTGTTTGAAGGGTAGGCGATGCCTTGAATACCTCCTTCAAAGTCGAAATGCAGGCTTCGGGTTCGCCCATGCTTTGGAAGGAGTTCATTAGTTGTACCAGCGCTTCTGTGTACCAGCGCTGTTGTTGTGCGGTGAAGGTATCTTCGCTTATAGGTCGCATTAGGTAATCTTTATAGGCGTCAATAGCCTCGTCAAACTTCCCCTCTCGCTGCAAGGCTCTTGCATTTTTGTAGAGATTTTCATGTGCGAACCCTGCACAACACATCAGCGAGAATGTGAGGCAGAGTAAAATTCTTTTACACCAAAGCTGACAATTCATTAGAAGTGGTATATAAAAAATAATTTGCATCGCTGTTTAATCTTTATTTTTTAGGTATGATATCTATTTTTGAAGTCTATGTCCTATTGCTGGGGCTTCCCCTTTGGGGTGCATTAATGGAGTATTAGCATATCAAGGGGTAGGCGTTTTATGTCAACTGCCCGGAGAACGGAGACACCTTTGGCGCCTTTAAATTTGTACGGTCAATCAAAATTTCAATCGAAAACAGATGCACTTTATTCTTTCACATCTGTTAACAAATTTGGTTGTTTTATGTTGGGTGAAAATGCCCGTTTTTTTGATATTTTTGGGGTGTTACACTGTATATACACCGATAAATACATAGTCTGTTTTGTAGATAATTGGTGCAAATTTATGTAAATTCTATGTAGATTTTCTAATTTTTTGTATATAATCTTGTTTACAAAAGTGATTTTTTGTTAAAAAACTTATGAATATAGACTAAAATGTAGGATTTAGATATTTTAAAGGATGGAGAGTTTGGAGTAATTTTGTAAAAAATATGATAATTAACCTTGCGTTTAATTGTTGCATCAGTTCTGTTAAGGTATAGATGAAAGGTTTGTAGTTCGTTTTGAAAATTTATTTTGTTATAATAATATGAAAAAAGTGAAACTTTTGAATTGGTTGCTTGTGCTCTTTGTCGTGTTCACAAGTTTCAATCATGCATCTTGTAGTGATGACGATAATTGGGGCGGTGGTAATTCCTCCGAGCTGCCTGGTGATTCTGAGCCTAACCTTGCCGGTGATGATTTCTATGCTTATGTAAACGGAGCATGGCACGCAGGTTTGGAAGTATCGGACGAAACTCAAGGATACGCAACGGATATTGAGTATTCGTTAGCCAAAAAGACAGAGGCGTGCGCAGCATACGTTCCCGAATTACAAACTGTACTGAAAGCTTTCTACAATTCAAGCATTGAACGCAACTCACAGCGTTTGGAAGAAGTTATCAGCGAGATTGTTGATGGAATTGAAACAAAAGAAGAGGCTTACCTTGCTATCGGAGCATGTATCAGAAAGGGTTTGATGGATGAATATGTCAAACTTTTTATGGAATACAGTGAAGGTCTGATTGGTTATACACTCGCGCCTAAATATTATTCTCAACAACAAAATGCCACTGGCGGAGATGGCGAAGATGATACAGAGGAAGATGGTGAAGTTTATGGAGAAGAACAGGAAGGAGATGCTGGGACTGAAGGAGTATTCTCAGCTGATGAAGTGAAAGAGAAAATCATTCAAGGTTTAGGTCTTCCAGAAAACCATTTCTGTGACATCGGTGCGATAGATAATTTGGTAGATGAAATGGCTCAGTCTTCTGTTGAAGAACTTAAGGAATTTATTCAAACTGCAGTTACCAAAGAGTTTGAATTTTATTGCTATAATTTGGAAACTGCTGCTGGTGTCTTTAATCTTGAGTTAGGAAATTTGTTTACATATTCCCTCTCTCGTGCATTTTATGAGATGTATGTTTCAGAAGAAACGAAAGAGAAGTTCTTGGAATATGGTGAGGCTTTGCGTGAAACGTTAGAGAAGCGTATTCAGAATAACGCATGGTTGTCTGACGCTACCAAACAGCAAGCATTGTACAAGTTGGAACACATGCGTTTCTATGTAGGAGGTCCTGATGAATGGATTGATGGATATGAAGCAGACGTAAAGGGAGAAGAATTCCTTGATGACCTCATTGAAGTAAAGTCAAACCGCTCACGCATTATTGAAGCAACTATAGGCGAAGGTGTTTACGACAACATGATGTTGGAGGTAATGTATGATGTTGAAGGTGATGCCCTTAATTCAAGTTTTGCGGTGTATTCCCCTGAAGTCAATGCCTTGGTTATTTATCCCTCATATTTGATGGAACCTGAATATTCTTCAGATATGGAAGTAGGCAAGATGTTTGCACTTTTCAGTGTATTTGGTCATGAAATGACTCACGGCTTTGATATTGATGGTTCAAAGTATGATGCATTTGGTAATGAAGTAGATTGGTGGACGGTTGAAGACAGAAGCATGTTTGAGGCCTTGAACGAAGCCTTTAGCGCCCAAATTGGTACATTTGAATTAAAGCCTGGCATTTATGCGCCCACTACAGCTACGATTGGTGAGAATGTTGCCGACCTTGGCGGTTTGAACCTTGCATTTGATGCACTTACAACTTACCTCACGAAGCAAGGCGTAACGGGTGAAGCGTTGAAAGCGCAGCAGCGTGCATTCTTTGAACACTATGCCTATCGTTTCCGCGTGGAATATACAGAAGAAGAGTTCCAGGAACAATTGCAAGATGAGCATTCTGTAAATATGGTGCGCGTAAATGGTATGGTGCAACACATGGATGCGTGGTATGACCTTTATAATGTAAAGGAAGGCGATGCCCTCTATTTGCCTGCTGAAAAGCGTATTACAATTTGGTAAGTAACGTTTAATACATTTTATATATATTATTTTATTTTTTTGCAGAATGAAAAATTTGAAAATGATTGTAATGGCTTTGATGGCCATTTTGATGAGTGTAAGTTTTGTTGCATGCGATTCAGACGATGACAACAATGTACCTAATGTTAATTTAACAGGTAAATGGTATTGCAAAACGGATTCTCTCAGAGACCTTTTGATTATTAACGCTGACAATAGTGTAGTTGTTAATAGAGTGTACAATTATCAAGCTTGGGAGGGTATAAATGGAAACATCTTTGTAAGTGGCGACAAGATTAACCTCTCTTTTGAAAATGGCAATAACGTATTAGGTACTTTTGCTTTAAACAATAATACGCTTAGTATTAAAACCACAAATGGAACATATACTTATGCAAAATTGTCTGAAGAAACCAACTTGGTAGGCGAATGGAATTATTCTAATATTACGTTCAGCGCAAGACCAGTGAAAGATGAGATTGTGATTCCTGGTGGAACAATTAACGGAGAAGTTGTGCCTCCTACAGTCATGCAGACTTCACAACTCAGCGGAAAGTTCATTGAATATGCTGCTCAACGTTATTTCCGTAATATTGTGTTCAAAAACGACGGAACGTTTACGTATAATGTCTTGAAGGAGGATGAGAATTTGCCTATGACTAAAAATTATTCAATTAATGGTTTGAATATGACGGTTACAGGCGAAACCGCAGGTCATGAAACAGCATCTACATTCATGGTTTTGCAGAGTTTAGACCAGAACACTGCTTACTTCGTGTTTAATAAAGAAGTTATTGCCGACATGTTTATCGGTTATGCACTTATGTTGTTCGAAGGTGGTGTTGCTCCCGAAGTCAACGACGAAGCTTTGGCCGCATATAAAAAGGCATTTACTGAAGCTTATGATTATTATAGTGTAGATTTCGTAATTAGTCGAGCAAAGTAAAATTAATCGTATTGCATTTTGCAGAATCAGTAAAATGGGAAGTTTTTTTCCATTTATTAAATAAATTATAAACAAACTATTTTATTTCATTATGAAGCGTACATTCAAAGCTGCTGCTGCGGTAATCGCATGCGCTATGGTAACAAGTTGTGCAACGGTTTCTAACCCTATTGCAGTTACAACAAACCCCTTCGGCACAAAGTGTGGTGTTGCTGAAAGCACTATCTACTTGTGGACTTGGAGTTCTAAGGGCGAAGAAAACGGTATTGATAAGGCTGCTAAGCAGGCTGGCATTACAAAGATTTCTCACGTAGATTCTTATACAAAGAGCTACTTTGGGGGTATCGTAATGAAGCAGACAACTAAGGTTTACGGTGAATAATCGTTAGACGCAATTGAGAAGAGTGTATATCTCCACGATATACCTCTTCTTTTTGGCTTTTTTGAATGTACGAACCTTATTTGCCGGTTAGCTTCACGCCAAGACGCAATTGTGGAACCATTTAATGGGTGACGTTAATAGTTGAGTCCC
>JAFOWI010000020.1 GCA_017425985.1 Bacteroidaceae bacterium
ACGGAACAAGTCGATTTGGTGCGACAACTGCTTGCGCAGACCGGCGAACTCCTCAAGGAGGGCGTAGCCATCTCTGCCAACGACTATGAAACGCGCATTCAGTACGAATTTACAGGGCTCAACAAAATAAAGCCTGAGATGATAGAAGAAGCTACGCGCAATGCTCGCGAGGCGGCTGCCAAGTTTGCCGCAGACTCGGGCAGCGAGTTGGGCAAGATTCAAACTGCCAACCAAGGGCTCTTCTCCATCAACGACCGCGACAGCTATTCTCCACACATCAAGAATGTGCGCGTCGTAACGTCAGTAAACTATTTCTTGGAAAATTAATATCGGCGTGGGTATTAAAAGTAGGAGGTCGGATCGCTCAGTTTGAGCATCCGACCTCCGAAATTTTTTATGTGCGTCTTGAAAAACAGAATCAGGTTTAAAAATCTATATCTTATAGAAACGTCTGGCAACGCCGTCACGCAATTTAACTTCCCGCAAAGATGCGCGAGCCGATGCGCACATGGGTGCTGCCATGCTTCAGCGCCAACTGATAATCGTCGGACATGCCCCACGAACATACGCCGAAATCGGCATCGTCAGCGAAGTAGCGCTGACGGGCATCGAGGAAAAACGCATGCGCCCGGCTGAAGTCGCTCTCAATACGGACTTCGTCGTCGGTATTCGTGGCCATGCACATGATGCCTACGATGTGGGCGCAAGGATAGTTGCGCCACTCGCCCGACTGCAGGAAAGCCTCGCACTCGGCAAGGCTGAAGCCATACTTTGTTTCCTCCGCCGCCACATGGAGCTGGAGCAAGCAGGGAATACGGCGGCCACATTTCTCCGCCTGGCGGTGGATTTCGGCAAGCAGTTTGGGCGTATCGACCGCATGAACGAGCGCCACGTAGGGAGCTATGTACTTCACCTTATTGGGCTGCAGGTGGCCAATGAAATGCCAGGCGATGTCGGCAGGAAGCGCAGCCTGCTTGTCGCGAAGTTCCTGCACACGACTCTCGCCGAAGTGGCGCTGACCGGCAGCGTAGGCTTCGGCAATGGCTTGCGCGGTGTGGTACTTCGACACGGCGACAAGCGTGGCACCGGCAGGCAGCGTGGCACGCACACTGCTCAAGTTTTCAGCAATAGTGGACATGAGTAATTAGTTTTCGGGCGCCTTGTCGGGCATCTTGTAGCGGAACACGTCCATCAATGGCGTTTCCTGCATACTTGCAATGGTGAAGTCGCCCATATAGCCTTCCATCGCCTTGTCAAGACGCTTGAGGGCATCGTGGAAGTTGGCAGCCTGGACGAGTACGTTCTGGGCGGTTTTCTTTTCCACGCCCTTTTCTTCGTCGATGGTGACGTAAAGAATTTTCACCTTGAACCAGCGGTCGGCACTCTCCTCAAAGGCGTCGAAGAGTTCGGCATAGCGAGCGCGCTTGATGTCGGAAACCTGGAATTCGCCCGTCATAAAGGGAGCTATCTCCTCCGTAATTCGGCGCTCAGCTTCTGTAAAGTTCAGCGCATCGACGAGGTAGGGTTCCTGCACCTTTTTCAAGGCGCCATTCTCCATTTGTTTTTCGTATTTAACTTTGCATTCAAACCATTCGTGCATCATAGTCGTAAGGATTTATTTTGAAATAATGAGGTTTTGAGGGGGGCTTAACCGAACTGATAATCTACGCAGCTGCGCAATTGCATGTGCGGACGCAGTGCTGCGCCTACCGCTTTGTGGTCGGGGTGGTTGGCATAAGCGTCGAGGGCTTCGAGCGAATCGAAGGTGCTTTCCAGACAGATGTGCCAAGCTTCGGCAGGATTACAGTTGAAGTTCACCTCAATACTGCGGATTTCGGGGATGATGGCAGGCAGGGCGTCGATGCCGGCTTTGAAGTTGAGCATCACTTCCTGACGCTGCTCCGGCGTAAGCTCGGGTTTGAGCTGAAAGAGTACGATGTGTTTTATCATAAGTGAAAGATTTTTTGTAAATTCGCAGCAAAGCTTGCGCCCACGAACGAGCGTCTCCGATGAAGGATGCTGCTTGCAGAGTGCAAATTTAATATTTTTTTGTTCAAAACAACGAATGATTTACGACCAACCGCTCAATGCTGCCTTAGATAAGCGCTTAAAACTCCGCGTTCGCTACTCCAAACTCTATAGTCTGCTCAAACGCGTGTGTATCGAGCACACTGCCGGACTGACTACGGACTTCTCCAATCTGTTCTCGCGGCTATACTATGTGTGCAAGCACAATGGTGTGAGTCTGCACGACGCCGACCGCTTCAGACGCAATGCACGCCTGGTGCTCCGCGGCAAGAGCGAACCTACCGAGAAGGGATTCGAACAGGACGTCGCAGCGCTGCGCCAGTTTCTTTGTGCGCTGACGGGCGAAGACGCCTGTGCTGCATTTTCCGCCAGCGAGCGCCCCATGAAGGAGGTTGCTGAGACGCGGGTGGCGCGCGGAGTTGTGACCGCCGTGGGCGAAGCGTCGTTCCACATGCTGCTGCACGACGAGGAGGCTGCGATGGAGGTAACGGCAGACAAAGCTACGCTTGCGCTGCTCAGCGAGGGCGCTCGCGTAAACGTGATTAACGGTGGCGAGTGGGTGATTCTGGAACCCGACTTCCTCATCGACGTCAGCTCACTAACGGCATGCGTACGTCCCTACGGCACTTCGGCGCTGCAATATCTGCTATCGAAATTCCAACCCCGACAAGCCACACGCGCCACGATGCTCGGAAACGCGGCAAACCAGTTTATGGACGATTGTATCAACTCGGACGACGCCAACTTCACGAACAGCATGCGTGCACACTTCAAGCAATCGCTGCTCGACTACGCCTGCTACGAACATCCGGAGGAGATTGACAAAACCTACTTTGCCGAAGCTGCAAAGCAGTTTGAGAACATCCGACGCGTGGTAAACGAAGTGTATGCCTCGCCCGAGGTAGGCATTGCGCTCGACGACGTGTTGCTCGAACCCTCGTTTATCTGCCCCACGCTCGGCTTGCGCGGACGCCTCGACGTGATGACCGCCGACCATTTAAAGATTGTGGAACTCAAGAGCGGCAAGGCTGAGGATTTTCGTCCGCCCATCAGGTCGAGGAGCGAGCACCTACTGCAAATGGCGCTCTACCGCGAAATGCTGCATTACAATTTTGGCATTCCGCGCGACGCCATCAGCGCCTTCCTGCTCTACTCACGCTATCCTATCATGCTTGCCGACAGAGTGGCACGCACACAACTGGCTGCCATCATCCACCTGCGCAATGAGATTGTGCACCAGGAAATGCGCCTGCGCAATGGCGAAGCCGCTGACATCTTGAAACAACTGACGCCGGCAAACATCGTCACCGCGCCCAACCTTCATCCCAACTTCGTCGCCGCCATCATGCCGGCTATACAGGAGGTGACGAGCGCCATCGAGCAAGCCACTCCGCTGGAACGCAGCTATCTGACGCACT
>JAFOWI010000202.1 GCA_017425985.1 Bacteroidaceae bacterium
AATAATACGCAGAATAGAAGAAAGAGTTGCACGCGACAAATATGTAAGCACAAAAGAACTACACAACATTCTAAAAGAAGAAATCGCAACCCTCTTAGTGCAAAGCGGCAATGAAGATGCCGACTCTTTCGAACTCCCAACAAACCACAGTCCATACGTCATTATGGTCGTAGGAGTTAACGGTGTGGGAAAAACTACAACAATCGGAAAATTAGCATACCAATTTAAACAAGCCGGAAAAAAAGTCTACCTTGGAGCAGCCGACACATTTAGAGCAGCTGCTGTTGAGCAGCTTGTCATTTGGGGCGAAAGAGTGGGCGTACCCGTTGTAAAACAACAAATGGGAAGCGACCCGGCAAGCGTAGCTTTCGACACAATAAAATCTGCCGTAGCCAACAATGCAGATGTTGTCATCATTGATACTGCCGGACGACTACACAACAAAGTTGGATTGATGAACGAATTGACAAAAATCAAAAATGTCATGAAGAAAGTATCTCCAACTGCGCCAGACGAAGTCCTCCTTGTGCTTGACGGCTCTACAGGTCAAAATGCTTACGAACAAGCAAAACAATTTACGAAAGCAACTGACATCACCTCCTTAGCAATTACCAAACTCGACGGAACCGCCAAGGGTGGAGTTGTAATAGGAATTTCACACCAACTCAATGTTCCCGTAAAATACATTGGTTTGGGCGAAAAAATGACAGACCTCCAACCATTCAACCGAAAAGAATTCGTAGAATCCTTATTCGAAAATTCAAATCTATAAACACACACTTTTTTTTACAACAACATATAAAATCATGAAGCACTGCGTTGACATAATCACCATGGGATGTTCTAAAAACTTAGTTGATTCTGAACGTCTGATGAAGCAATTCCAGATTGCAGGTTACACAATTCACCACAATCCCGAAACGCTCCATGGAGATATTGCAATCGTCAACACTTGCGGATTTATTGGCGACGCCAAAGAAGAATCCATCAACATGATTTTAGAATTGTGCAACCTCAAGGAAGAAGGCGAACTCAACAAAGTATTCGTAATGGGATGCTTAAGCGAACGATATTTTGAAGAACTAAAAATTGAAATTCCACAAGTTGACAAATTTTATGGAAAATTCAATTGGACAGAACTTCTTAACGACCTTCAAATCGGTTACAACGAAAACATAAAAAACGAACGCATTCTCACCACCCCATCACACTACGCATATATAAAAATCAGCGAAGGATGCGATCGAAAATGCGCATACTGCGCAATCCCAATTATTACGGGGCGCCATAAAAGTCGAACTATAGAAGAAATTCTCGACGAAGTCAAATTACTCGTCTCTCAAGGAGTAAAGGAGTTCAACATAATTGCTCAAGAGCTCACCTATTACGGCATCGACCTTTACAAAAAGCAAATGCTCCCCACGCTCATAGAACAGACGGCACAAATACCCGGAGTTGAGTGGATACGCCTTCACTACGCCTACCCCACCCATTTCCCAATGGACCTTCTGCGCGTAATGCGAGAGCACCCCAACGTATGCAACTACCTCGACATCGCATTACAACATATCTCTGACAACATGCTCACACGCATGCAGCGCCACACTTCAAAGCAGGAAACCATCCATCTCATCCAAGCTTTAAGACGAGAAGTCCCAGGCATTTGCATACGCACAACCCTAATGGTAGGGTTCCCTGGCGAAACCGAAGATGACTTTAACGAATTAATAGATTTCGTCAAAGAAGCAAAATTCGACCGCATGGGAGCATTTACCTACTGCGAAGAAGAAGGCACATATGCAGCATTAAACTATCCGGACGACATCAATGAAGAAATCAAACAAGAACGCCTTGACAGATTAATGCTTCTGCAAGAACAAATCTCATCAGAATTGTGTGCTAAAAAGATTGGCAATACCTATAAAGTAATCATTGACAGAATCGAAGGAGACTACTACATCGGACGCACCGAACACGACTCCCCCGAAGTCGATTGCGAAGTACTCATCCACAAATCAGAAGGCAACATTCAAGTAGGCAACTTTTACAAAGCAGAAATCACGGATGCCACCGAGTACGACCTTTATGCCAAACTTCTACTATAAATTCATACAATATGAATAGTAAAGAATTCTTCACAACCTTGGCTCAACGCATAGGAAGCACACCTAAGGACACACAAAAAATGACCGAAAGTTTAGCGTCTATCATAGCCGACCAACTCGAAGAAGGCGATACATTCAGCGTTCAAGGATTTGGTAATTTTGACGTTAAAAAGAAATTAGAGCGCATCGTCATAAATCCCACTACAAAACAGCGCCAACTAATTCCCCCCAAATTGGTCATATCCTTTAAAGCAAGCAATGTTTTAAAAGATAAATTACAAACAACCGACAACATAAGTTCATGAACAAAAAGTTACTATCAGGCGAAATTATCGACCTGTTAACAACAACTAACGGGGCAACGCGCAAAAGTAAT
>JAFOWI010000203.1 GCA_017425985.1 Bacteroidaceae bacterium
GCAGCCGACACAAAGTGGTTCCCCCCTGTGTTCAATCAGGACAATGGCTCGTGTGGTTCGGCATCGCGCATCTGCTACATGCTCACTTACGAACTCAATGCCTACCGCGACCTCGACGGTAGCCTGCTCGAAAATCAGTTGCCCTCACACTTTGTGTGGAACCTCACATACGGCAACTCGGGCAAGGACGAATTCATCCAGTATGTCGGCGTTCCCTCAGCCAAGTCCTACGGCGGACGCACCAGCTCCTCAATCTACGGTTCCTTCAACTGGGACGACCCCAAGACGGGTTGGATGTCGGGCTACGACAAATGGTACGAAGGTTTCTTCAACCGCGCTCACAAGCCATCGAACTTCCCCGTCAGCATGAAGTACGCTGCCGGACGTAAGGCGCTCAAGAGCTGGCTCTACGACCACAACGGCGACCCCGACTTCAAAGGCCGTCCGGGCATCGTGGGCATCGGTGTGGCATCAGCCAACGGCGATGCGCCCATTGCTAACACACCCGCTAATGCCGAAGCTGGCGTTGTAGGCAAGCGCTACCTCACTAATTGGGGCCTCCAAGTGGACCATGCGCTGACCATCGTAGGTTACGACGACCGCATTGAGTTTGACCTCGACGGCGACGGCATCTATGGCGAAGGCGACCTCGAAACCGACGAACCTTGGGGTTATCAGCCCCTCGAAAAGGGAGCCTGGATTGTGGTCAACTCATGGGGTCCATGGTGGGCCAACGCTGGTTTCATCTACTGTCCCTATGCATGGAGTGTGCCCAACGCTATTGACAACAATGGCCACCTGATGCCTAGCGACGGATGGTGGATGCCCGAAGTTTACCGCATCCGCAAAGACTATGCTCCTACACGCACCATCAAGATTGAGATGGAGTACACACGACGTTCGGAAATGGCACTCTCAGTGGGCGTTTCTTCCGACCTCAATGCGACTGCACCCGAACGCTCTATCCCCATGCACCACTTCCAGTATGCCGGCGACGGCCATAACGGCGACACTAAGCCCGCACCCGAAGTGCCCATGCTCGGACAGTGGAGAGACGGCAAACTCCATCACGAACCCATGGAGTTTGGCTACGACGTAAGCTCGCTCACTGAAGGCTACGACCGCACACGTCCCTTGAAATACTTCTTCATCATCGACCGTAAGCGCAACTCTAAGCTCGGTAAGGGTAAGATTCACAACCTCGCCATCCTCGACTACGAAGTTTCGGAAGCCGGCATGGCTACTCCTTTCAAGTTGAGCGAAGAAAACTGCTCTATCGACAGCGCCGGTAGCGACCACATCGTTTGGACTACAGTCGTTTACGGCTCTGGCTCGACGTATGCGCCCGAAAACCTCGCCGCCGACACTACTCAGCTCAACTGGACTGCGCCCCTCAAGTCGCGCAACACGCTTAAGGGCTACAACATCTACTGCTCAGGCGAACTCGAAGCCACTGTAGATGCTGCTACATTGACTTACCGCACGCAGAACTCAGGCGAATACTACGTGACAGCCAACTATGCCGAAGGCGAGTCCTACCCCTCAAACAAGGTGTATGTACAGGGCGGTGAAATCGTTGACTTCCCCTCAACAAACATCGTGAAGGGTGGCTTCGTAATCCCCGACGTGTTCGGCACAAACTATGAAAACGCAACCATCGAATACTGGATTCGTCCGAACTCAGTGGCAAACTGGAATCAGGCAGCCGGAAGCTGGGGTACGTGGATGATGCACGCCAATGCCGACGGTTCGTTTACAGCGGGATGGAACACTTCAGCCAACGACCGCATCAACACTCCCGTGCGCACACTCTCCGTGGGCAACTGGACGCACATCGGTATCACCGTCAAGGGCAAGACACTCACCATCTACACCAACGGTGCGAAGAGCGCCTCTACAACATCGCGCAGCTACAGCGGTATCGGTGGATTTGGCAACCTCGTCTTCAACAGCTCAACAGGTAACAACAACAATACCGACGCTGAACTTACAGAAATCCGCATTTGGAGCAAGGCGATGACTGCTAAGAACATGAACACCTACTATAAGCAAACGGTTGGTGCTGCCGGCGGCGGCAAGGAACTCCTTGCTTACTACCGCGGGGACCTCATTTACATCGATGGCAAGCCCCACTTGCGCGACTGCGTAGGCGGTCACCACGCCCCCATCAATCTTTGCGAAGGAGATGCTACTGCATCGGTAGAACAAACGAACAACCGCCCCGCACGCCTTGCCAATACAAACGAAACGCTCAAGATTTCAGTCGATGAGCCAAGTACTGAAGTATTTGTAGGCCAGCCCGCTTCGTTCACCGCAACGACTTCGCGCTCGGCAGAAAAAATCGTTTGGAACATCCCCGCAGCCGGACTTACAAACAGCTCTGTAGCATCGCCCACCGTTACCTTCAACGAAGCCGGCGAGCAGATTGTTGTTGCTAAGGCTGTCAACAAGAAGGGTGCGGAAGTTACCGACACACTTAAGCTCACAGTCGTTGCTCCCGAAATCAATGCCGACTTCACAGCTTCAACACCCACTTGCGCCGTAGGCCAGGGCATTTCGTTCTCACCCGTTGCGCCCGTCTTTGGCTACGAATACGAATGGGTAATCGAGCAAGCCAACGGCTCTACACTCAAGCAGTACAACATGATTGCCGCTACAACGTTCGAAAAAGCCGGCCTCTATCGCGTACAGCTCAACGTTAAGTTCAACGACAAGACACTTGCTACGGCTGAAAAGTTCATCGAAGTGAAGAATGTCGCACCTACTGCCGACTTCAGCCTCTCTAAGCCCGAAATCATCAAGGGCCAGAGCATCACTCTCCTCGACCAGTCTAAGGCATCGCCCGCTTCATGGAGCTGGAACGTTTACAACGACTACAACAACCTCATCATCAGCGGACGCAACCCCATTGTAACCTTCGACAAGCCAGGTGTTTACAACGTAGCGCTCACTGTAGCCAACGAATATGGCTCACACACAAAGACAGTTGAGAGAGCACTCACCGTAAGCAACGGCGACGCGAAGTCAGGTTTGAACATCGCAGGCGGAGCTGAAGTGCAGTTGGCAAAAGTTCCGTTCAGCAGCGGTCCTTTCACTATCGAATGGTGGATGGCACCCTCAAGCCTTACAATCGACGGCAACCTTGGTTTCGGTCACTACGGCGGAACAATGGGAGCATTGGTTCACGAAAACGGACAGATGTTGCTCGAAATCACAGGCGTGCCTTTCAAGAGTAAGGCAGGCTATGTCATCGCTCAGGAATGGCACCACTACGGTGTGAGCTTCGATGGCCAGAACGTGAAGTTCTACCGCGACGGCAATCTTGAGCTCGAAGTGAAGAACGACACGCCCGTAGCTTACGAACTCACAAAGTACTTCATCTCGCGCTACGACTACCACTGGAATGGCGTAGTTGATGAATACCGCATCTGGAACAAGTGTCTCACAGACGAAAAGATTCTCGACGTTTGCAACCGCTCGCTTGAAGCAAGCGAAGACCTCGAAGCAGCTAAGGCTGAGGGCCTCGTATGCTACTTCACGTTCAACCAAAGCGGTGGCGACGTTCAGGACATCACAGGCAACGGCCACACAGGTATCCGCAACTTCTTCGGTCCTGACGGCGATGCTTGGTCAGTACGCCCCGGTGTATGGAGCCTCCCCGTAGGACAAACGCTGCTCTCAGCGCAGGATATCACTGCCGACCACCTCAAGAACTACAAGAAGCAATTCAAGTACTACTCACAAACTGTGAACAACAACGTAGCAAACCGCTTCTATCAGCTCAAGAACTGGACGCTCGAAAACACAATCTCCAAGACTGCTAATGGTAAGATTGTAACAGGCGCTCACGTCGATGCTCAGAAAGCTTACTGCTTCACTGTTACCACAGGTTGGGACGGCTTTGAATCAACTCTGACCAACCACAAGGCTTATCAAACCATCACGCTCCCCGCTGGTGTGTATGAATTCTCAGCTTACTACGGCACGTACGAAAAGCAGTGCGGCGACTCCTACCTGGCAGTTGCGAAAGCAGGCCAATTCCCCGAAACAGCCGATTTGGCACAGGCTATCGCTTACACTAAGATGCAGGAACTCGCTGCTGCAGGATCTAAAAACACGCTTACCTTCACACTTAGTGAAGAAACAGAGGTTGACCTCGGCTTGCTCTTCAACATGGGCGGTCAGCAGTGCGTCACATTCGACCACTTCAGCCTTACACGTGTTCCTGCCGAAGTGATTGTAGCCGACTACTCTTACACAGTAGGTATTGGCAACAACCTCTTCAACACAGTATGCCTCCCCGTAGCGACTACCATCCCCGAAGGTCTCAAGGCATACTACGTTAGCTCAATCGACGACGCTGCACGCAACATGAACCTCACACTCATCGAGGGCAACGTGATTCCTGCTGAAACAGGAGTTGTGCTCTACGCTGCCAACCCCGGTTCATACATCCTCCGCGAGTCGAGCGAAGCTGCTACCGACGCTTGCACAGGCAACCTCCTTTACGGAACGCTGACTGAAGAAGCTGTAGGCGACGAACAAGCATGCTTCAGCCTCAGCGAAGACGCCGGACGCGTAGGTTTCTACCCCTATGCAGCAAGTCGCTTGCAGGCTAATCGCGCTTACTACTTTGGCAACGCTGCCGATGCTTACTACCTCACACTTACCGACACCGGTCTGAACACAAGCATTGAAGGCGTAGCTACTCAGGGCGCTAAGAGCGGTGCTATCTACGACCTCTTCGGCCGCCGCGTTGAAAAGGTTGGTAAGGGCATCTACATCATCAACGGTAAGAAGGTGATTCGCTAATCGACCACGCAGATAATACATAAAAAATCCCTTGCTCGGCACACTGCACGAGCAAGGGATTTTTGTAATTCAAAGGTCGGTGATGGTAAGTTCTACTCTTCGCGTCGACCCATGAATATCATTATGTAATAAACCAATGTAGCCAACGAACTCAAGGCGGCTACGACATAAGTATAGGCTGCACTGCGAAGGGCGTCAACGGCAGCCGAATGATTGTACGCCGAAGTGATACCCACACGCTGCAACCACGCTGTAGCTCGGCGGCTTGCATCGACTTCGACAGGCAGCGTAACAAACGAAAACAAGGTTGTCGATGCAAACAATACGATGCCTAATGCAAGGAGTTGGGGAAACGAATGGACCAACAACACTCCAGCCAATAACACCCATTGCACCCACGAACTCGCAAAGCTCACCACCGGTACAAGCGCCGAACGCAACTTTAGCGGAGCGTAGGCCACGGCATGCTGCACGGCATGACCGCATTCATGAGCTGCAACTGCTGCTGCCGCCACGCTACACGAACCATAAACCGATTCCGAGAGGTTTACCGTCTTCTTCGTCGGGTCATAGTGGTCGGTCAATTGTCCGGGGGTGCTCACCACGCGCACGTCATAAATGCCATGATCGCGCAGCATGCGCTCTGCTACCTCTCGACCCGTGATTCCGCCGGCAAGGGGCATCTTGCTGTACGCCTTAAACTTTGTCTGCAAATTTTGTTGCACTAAATAACTCACTAATGCAATCCCAAGAAAAATAATAATCGACATAATTTATAATTGATTGTAATTAATAATTCGCCAGGTTGTAATAAAAATTCATCAGTCGGAAGCAATGCTCCCTACACAGGCTGCGCCACCACCCTTCGTTGCAAAAATCTGCACGAAAGCAAATTAAGGCGTGCCCATCGCATAGATATACAACAAGCCCTCACACGGAGTAACAAACAAATAGCGTGCCGAAAACCGAAGTTACGCAAAATTAACTCAAAAATCAGAGCTTCGCACTGCAGATTTAACCATTTTTAATAAAATCTGCCACCATTTTTATACTACAAACGACATTCGTCGAAAAACGTCAACGCTAAATCTCCACCCTTACACACCCTTGAAATAATGCCTCAAACGCCCCATCGAGCACGTCTGAAGCAAGCAGGCTGAAATCCAATGCCCGAAATTCAACTTGAGCAGTTTGCTGCAATAAGATAGAGTTAAATAGCAACTCCGAGTGCTAAACTCGGCGGAAAATATAAAAAAACTATGATTTTAACAAAGTTATTTATATATTTCGTGGTTCGTGTGACAGAAAAACCGTACTTTTGTAATGCATTAAGGTAATAATAACCAATTATTCTCTTCGAGGTTCTTCGTAGTGTGCGCCAA
>JAFOWI010000204.1 GCA_017425985.1 Bacteroidaceae bacterium
AAGGACGAAACGGCTGATTTTTGAAAAAATCAGACAGCCAAAGTATGTTCGAGCAACACTTTTAAGCCGATACCAATCAACACGACGCCACCAAAAATCTCCATTCTTCCGGCCCCAATCTTGCGACCAATAGCAGATCCTAACTTAAAACCAATAATTGACATCACAAATGCTACAAGCGCAATGATGGCCGAAGGCTCAAGTACGTGTGCCCATTCTGTCCAGCCCACGCAACGAAACGTGATGCCCACAGCCAGCGCATCAATACTCGTAGCCACGCCCAACACAAGCATCATCCACCAACAGCGCGGATCGAGCCCCTGCTCCTCGGAAGGATGTAGCCCCTCGCGCACCATTTTTCCGCCAACAAAGGCAAGCAGCAGGAAAGCCACCCAATGGTCAACCTGCTCAATCAGCCCGGCAGCAACCGACATGCCCAGCCATCCCAGCAAAGGCATGCCGCCTTGAAACACGCCAAAACAAAAGGCCGTAGCCAACACGTAGCGCCAAGCAATGGAGCGCCACGCAATGCCGCTGGCGATGCAAACCGCAAAACAGTCAACCGCCAATGCAAACGCCAACAGCCATATTTCCAATATACTCATCGTTCTGAAAGTAATAAATCTAAGTAAAAACTATAGCCACTCTGCTTCATAACTTCAGCCTCAGCTGGAGCTGAAGGTCGGCCTTCGTTGGACCGGCAATCATCTGCGGCCCCGAACTTATGAAGCTACGGTCCAGATAATGCGTCAGCCCATACTTTACGCCAAATGCCAAATGCTGCGTAGGCTGCCAATCAGCAATCAGCGCCACGCGGCATCCCTGATAATAGAAGTTATTGAAAGAGAAAATCCCCTTCAGCTGCGGTTCGTAGGCATAAAGCGACGCGGCATAATCGTCCGTTTGAAAATAAGCCAGCAACGCCGACATCTTCAGAGCCGAAAGGGGTTGTAGCGAAGTACGCACAACTGCCAACCAACCATACATCGCCGCCTCAGCCTGAGCTATTCGAGCCGTAGCTTCAAGTTGGGCATTCAGCGTAAGGCGCGGTGCGTTCCAAGTAGTCTGCAGGCTGAAATGATGCTTACCTATCCATTGATTGATATGATAACCGCTAATGCGCTGCTCGCGTGCCTTAAATTGATAGCGCAAAGCAAGCAACCAACCCTTACCTACACTTCTGTCCGTCTGCAGTAATCCTTGCACTCCGCGTGCACCGCGCTCAGCCCTGAAAGTAGGTAGCGTCGAGCGATAGGCATCGACGTAAACTCGCCAACTCTGTCCCAACCAATTTCGATGCGCAAGTCCCACCATCAGTCCTTGCTCGCCCTGCGTGCGAGATGAAGCGGTCAAGGCTTTGGCATAAGGTGCTTGAAACCGATTTGCGAGCCATCGCCCTTGCATCGTAAAAAACAAATCGGGATTTTGCATGTAGCGCACCCATCCTGTTGCAGCCAAATGTCCTCCGTGGTCGGTTGCTACTTCAGTCTGCAACTGCCAACGCCGCGTGCGCTGCGCATATCCCAACGAAACGCCCGCCGCTCGCTTACCATGCAGGTAATAGCTACTGTAATCCGACGGCGCCGGCCGAAAGGGGTGCTCGTAGGCCGCAACATAGGCATTGAGCGAAAGCCTTCGGTCGTTCTTGACAAAACTAAGATTTCCACCCATCGTCAGTGCCCCAAGATTGGCACGACGCTCTTGCTCAACGGTCGTGCGGTGCAAACCCGATGTTTGAAGCGACGTAACGCAACCGTCCTCCAGGCGCGCATCGAGCCGACGATAGGACAAGAAAGCCGCGGCATGCCAGCGATTTCCATAATAGTTCACTGCCGCACCGCGAAAAAAGCGGTGCTCGTCCGTACCTGTATGCGGAGTTATTTGAGTAGCCTTGACACCTCCGCCATTTATCAGAGCCAAGCGCCCTGCCACAAGATTGCGCCCAAGGAGTAGTCCCAAATCAGTGCTCACCTTGTAGTCGCCCAAACAAACTCTCCAGCGCTCGTCGGACGAGGCGTAGCGCACATAACCGGA
>JAFOWI010000205.1 GCA_017425985.1 Bacteroidaceae bacterium
GTTCAGATAATCAGAGTTTAAGCAAAATTTGATTAATAATAAGTGGAATAATAAATAGGCGGTTGTAAGGGCGATTTACAGAGTTGAATTTTAAAAGTTGAAAATTTAGTTGTGAATTGTGAATTTTACAAATGTTTATTTTCATAAATGTGATTTATTGTTTTATATTTATAATTGTTGTTTGTTTCAGTTTTATTGTTTAACTTTGTAAACGCAATAAACGTTTCATAAATGAATGATAAAACTATTGATGCCTTAATTTTCCCTCTACGCCCTATTGTTTTGGTGGGTATTCTGGGGTTATGATAAGGGCGGATAGTTGATTTCAAATGAAGAATCGGAGCCGAGAGTTTTGAAGTTTTGTGTAAGACATTTTTTAGAGAAGCTGACTTCGGACGAAACTGAAAATTGTTTTTTTTGACAGACTTCAAGTGAGGTGTGTAAATTTTGAATTTCCGACTTCAAGTTTTTGCGCTCCGGGTCAGACTTAAATTCAATTAATAAAATTCGCAAATTAAGAAAAACAAATATCGATGAAGGAAAGAATAAGGTCGTTGATGATGCATGCTAAATTGACGCAACAAGATTTTGCTTTGCGTTTAGAAATTTCGGCTGCGTCGCTTTCAAATATTTTTAATGGGAAGACCAATCCGACGAACACTCATGTCTGTGCTGTGCACAAAGCTTTTCCAAACGTAAATATTAATTGGCTTTTGTTTGGAGAGGGAAATATGTTTTTGGATGGTTCGGACGAGGGTCAGGAGCTTGGAGAAAATGTTGCCCCTGTAGATTTAAGTTCTGCGGTTTCCGGTTCGGCAGATGTCTTGGCGGCTACACTGCCAATGGTCGATGAAGACTACTCTTCCTATCCCATGCAACCAAAATCGAATATGCATAGGGGGCAGCAGCAGAGCTATTCGTCGCAGGCCGCTTTTATCAAAAATGAGAAGAGTTGTGAAAAAACGTTGCGCAAGGTGAAGGAGATTCGTGTGTTCTACGACGATGGTACATACGAGTCGTTTATACCCACCGTAAAGTAAATTCCGATTTTTTCTTCGCGCCCCATAATTCTTCGGTCTCTCTTTTTTCGCGCTAATGCGTGGCTTTTGGGTTGAACCGTCTTGGTGATACAAAAAAAATATTGTGGCTTGAAGAGTTTGAATTAATGCCTCGGGGCTCGTTTTTCCGAAGTTTGGTGGTAAGAATAAGGGCGCCTTACGCCTAAAGATGCTTTTTTAGAAAAAATGCGCTAATATTCAAGAATATGCGATTTTGGGGCAGAAAAAAGTCAAAATAGCGTTAAAATGAATCTATTTTGTATGGTTGAATTTGTCTCAAATTTTTACCTACTTTTATGAGATTTGAATCATGATTGAGCATTTGTTGTCGCCCTGCATATCGCCTCGCTTTTTAAGCGACAAGCGCTATTCCGACGGGCATCTGCGCGTAGTCAATGCGCTCCCCGAGCGTCGCGTTTTGGGCTTGCATATCCCCGACATGAAGGGTGTTGCGGCTCGCATAATGAAAGATGAAGGTTGCGCTATAATTGATGATTTTGAGCATTTTGACGCTACAGGCTTTTCTCACGAGGAGATAATGGTGTGGGGATTTCTGATAAATCTTGAAAAATGCTCTGTGGAAAAGCGTTTTGAGCGTCTTGCTAAGTTTGTTCCGGTAATGGATAATTGGGCTGTGTGCGACTCTTTTTGTGCGAATGCCAAGTGGGCTGCGAAGGTCGATAAGCGTGTTTTGTGGGCGCATCTTCAAGGGTGGTTTTCCTCTTCTCGCGAATTCGAGGTGCGCTTTGCTTTGGTCATGTCGATGACTTATTTGATGAGCGCCGAATGGATTGACGCGGTTTTCGATAGAATTGCAGGGCTGAATTATGCTCGGATTACGTCGAAATATGTATTTCAAAGAGGAAAGCCTATTCAGCCGCAAATGGGCGTTGTGGCCGGACAATCGCCCTATTATGTGCGCATGGCGGTGGCGTGGCTATTGGCTACTGCGTTGTATCAATTCCCGGAGCCGACGCGCCGTTTTTTGAGCATGACGCATTTGCCTGATGATGTGCTGAGGATGTATGTCCGCAAGGCCAAGGATTCGTTCAGAACGCGTAGCATGTCGGCTTTCTGACGATATATATATGCTTAGGCGCTTCAGGAGCGGATTTAGCTAATTTCAGCCCTATCTGTAGGTTTCTCCCCCTATTCTGTAGCTCCTACGAATCAATGTTTGTGTGGGGATTTCTCAATATATATATATTAAAAGAATTCATTAAATAAGGGCTGACATCTCCTATCGTGAAGAGTCAGCCCCTTTGTTTTCTGTGTATGATTATCTTTTTTTTCGGGGGATGGGGAGAACGGGCGTTTTTATCGGCGGATGTTCCACATCTTGCTGGTGTTGTCAGCGTTGAACATTACGTCGATGTTGGCCCCTTGTTTTTCCTTGATAATCTCCCACGCTCTGAGTTGGATGAACTGGTCGGTTGTCAGTCCGAGTTCCTTCTGATAAGCCTTATCGGCGATTGCGCGTTGTCTTTCTGCAGCCTCTTTCGCTTTCAGCATTTCGAGGCGTGATTCTTCCGTGCGCTTTGCTTGCGAAGCCGCAGCTGTGGCATCCATTTCTGCTTTTTGCCTTTCGTTAGGAATGGCTCGCCCGATGACAATATTTACGACATCAACAGGCAACTCGCCATACTTTGTGCTCAGTTCCTCAATATAGTTCACCATGTCGGTTTTCACGGCAACGTTGATAGAGTCCAGCACTTCGCGGTTGCTCATCAAGTCGAACGGACCAAAGTTTGAAATATATCCGCGTACGGTGTTTCTATACACTTCCTGAATCACTCGCTCATACCAGTTTTCGCCATAGTTCTGAATCAGGATGGGCGATTTGTTGTCGCGCACCTGTAGCTGAATTTGGGTGTTAAAGTCGAGCAGCGTGTTGTCGTTAGACGTTGCATCGTCCAATTTTTCGTCAAATTTCTGTGGCAACATTGAAACGATCACGTAGTCCGTGCTCAGCCATGTGTACGAAAGTCCGGTTTCCACGGGGTCCATATCCACGCCTCCGCTTCCAAAAAACCAGGGCTTATGAATCTTCACGCCTTCCTGTCCGGCATCGGGCGTAACCGATGTGCACGATGAAGCGCAGAGCGCAATGCACATGATGATGAAAATGGAATTAATAAAGTTTTTCATAATCAATTCAGTTTTTTTTGTTTGTGCTTTATAATTTTTGATTGTTTCAAATGAAAATGCCCCCGTTAAAGGACGAGGGCAACCTAATGTCTTCACAACGGAACTAAATCCTTATTGAGAATTGCTTCAAATTAGTATTGCAAAATAAGGATTTTTTAATGAAACCACCAAATAAATGTGTGTAATTCTATTTAAATATTTAAATTTGAAACAAAATACAAAAGTTTAAGTCTATCATGAAACAAATATTAGGTTTAGACCTCGGTACAACAAGTATAGGTTGGGCGCTGGTCAATGAAGCAGAACACGAATCCGAACAATCTTCTATCATAAAATTAGGAGTTCGCGTTAACCCCTTGACTGTAGATGAATCTTCAAACTATGAAAAGGGTAAGGCGGTGGAAACTAATCAGGTGCGACGTCAAAAGCGTAGTGCACACCGTAATCTTCAGCGCTATAAGCAGCGTCGTTCTACTCTGTTGAGCATTCTTAGAAAGAATGGTTTTATCACCGATGAAACGCTGCTTTCTGAAAACGGCGAAAACTCTACTTACGAAACTTACAATTTACGCGCAAAAGCGGTTACAGAGAAAATATCTTTGGAAGAATTTGCTCGCGTGCTCCTTATGATCAATAAGAAGCGCGGGTATAAGAGTAGTCGTAAGGCAAAAAGCGGTGAAGATGGTAAGTTGATCGATGGTATGACCGTTGCAAAAAAACTTTATGATGAAAACCTTACCCCTGGACAATTGTGCTTTCAAATATTGAGTGACGGTAAGAAGGCGCTCCCTGATTTCTATCGTTCAGACTTGCAACAAGAATTTAATCGTATCTGGGATTTCCAAAGTCAATTTTATCCCGAAATACTAACTTCTGAGTTAAAAGAAGCGCTCACGGGTAAAAATGCATCGCAAACATGGGATATCCTTGCAAAGAGTTTTGTTTGGACTGAGCAGCGTAAGACTTGGAATGAGGAGTTAGCGCAAAATGAAATTAAGGACATCGAGTTTAAACTCGTAAAACCTAATCGTAAGGCAAAAGGCGCTGAGTTGAAAAAGGAAAATTATGCTTGGCGAGACAAAGCGCTATCTGAAAAGATGCACCCTGAAGAATTGGCCATAGTTTTGCAGGAAATTAATGCAGACATCAATAAGTCGAGTGGTTATTTAGGAGCCATTAGTGACAGAAGCAAGAGTTTATTCTTCAATCATCTTACAGTGGGGCAATACTTGTTGAACCGCCTCAACGAAAATCGTCACAATAGTTTGAAGAATCTCGTATTCTATCGTCAAGACTACATGGATGAGTTTGAAGCGATTTGGGAAAGTCAAGCACGTTTCCATCCGCAACTTACTCCAGAATTAAAAGCAGAGATTCGTGATGTCGTCATCTTCTTCCAACGTCGCTTGAAGAGTCAAAAGTCACTCATCAGCATTTGTGAATTTGAGCGCAAGGACCAAGAGGTCGTGCTCCGCGATGGCAAAAAGAAAACCATTGTGGTCGGTAGTCGTGTAATCCCACGTTCCTCTCCCCTATTCCAAGATTTCAAGATTTGGCAATCGCTCAATAATTTAGAAGTCATCGTTGTTGACGATTCTGGCAAAAAGAAGCGTGCAAAGAAAAATGTTGCGTCGCCCACCAATGCTACCGAAGCAAGTGAAGCATTAGAACTCGAAGGCAGAAGACGCCTTACGCAAGAAGAGAAGGATATCTTGGCAGAGGAACTCTCAATCAAAGCAGAGTTAAAGAAGGCACAGATTCTAAAGTTGTTATTTGACAAGACAGATGCTCTTGACCTGAACTTTGAATCTGTAAAGGGCAACACTACAGGAAACTTGTTCTATCAAGCGTTTAGCGCCATGATGGATTTGAGTGGACACGAACCACTCGATTTCAAGAAACCTTCAGCAGCACTTAAGACTCAAGTACGTGCTGTATTTGAATCCCTTGGATGGAACTGCGAAATCCTTGACACACAAGTTTACCTTGACCAACCTTTAGACGACCAACTTTTCTATCAACTTTGGCACTTACTCTACTCCTTTGAAGGTGACAACTCGGCTACGGGTGATAGTAAATTGAAGGAAAAGCTAACCTCGCTCTGTAATTGTCCAACTGACTACGTTAGTCCGCTCATAGAACTCGTATTTGAAGATGATTACGGCAGTTTGAGCGCCAAGGCCATTCGCAACATTCTTCCTTACATGAAGGAAGGATGTGGTTATGACGTTGCTTGTACCTATGCAGGTTATCGCCACTCAGCAAGTTCATTAACAAAGGAAGAAATTGAGCAGAAAGAGTTGCTTGACCAACTTGAATTACTGCCTAAGAATGCCTTGCGTAATCCTGTGGTCGAAAAGATTCTCAACCAAATGGTTAATGTTGTCAACGAAATCATCAGCACTTATGGACGTCCCGATGAAATTCGTGTGGAATTAGCGCGCGAATTAAAAAAGAATCAGAAGGAACGTGAACAAATGACGAAGGCGATTTCAACAGCAACGAAACAGCAAGAACAGATTCGCGAACTACTTCAGAAGGAGTTTGGCATATCTCACCCCTCACGCAATGACATCATTCGCTATCGCCTTTATGAAGAACTTAAGGTTAATGGATATAAGACGCTCTATTCTGATACCTATATTCCACGAGAGAAACTCTTTTCAAAGGAAATTGATATCGAACACATCATTCCCCAAGCACGTTTGTTTGACGACTCATTCTCCAATAAGACATTGGAGTATCGTGATGTAAACATTAAGAAGGGGAAACAAACGGCCTACGACTTTGTGCGTGAAACGTATGGTGAAGAAGGTCTAAAGCGTTATCTTGAAACATGTACTTCCGTCTTTGCACAACAAAAGACCAAGTTGAAGAAATTGAAGATGACGGAATCTGAAATTCCTGAAGACTTTATCGAACGAGACCTTCGCAACACGCAGTACATCGCTAAGCGTGCGCTAGCAATGCTTCAAACCATCTGTCGACGTGTGGTTGCCACTTCGGGGAGCATCACCGAACAACTCCGTAAGGACTGGGAATTGATTGACGTCATGAAGGAGTTGAACTGGGATAAATATGCTGCACTCGGAAAGGTGTCTTACCATCAAGATCGTGACGGACGCCAAATCGGACGAATCACAGATTGGACCAAGCGCAATGACCATCGCCACCACGCGATGGATGCACTTACCGTTGCATTCACAAAACCTGCGTTTATCCAATACTTTAACAACAAGAATGCTGCGCATCAAGAAGGAACTGAACTTTACGGAATCCGCAATGCGTATTTCCAAAACGGACGTGCTATTGCCCCCATACCTTTGCATTCATTTAGAGCAGAGGCATTGAACCAATTGGCGCAAATTCTTGTTTCTATTAAAGCAAAAAACAAGGTCGTTACACTCAATGTGAATAAGGTGCGCAAGCCTAAAGGCGGCACATTCACGAAAGTGCAACTCACACCGCGCGGACAACTTCATAACGAAACCATCTACGGCAGTCGTAGGGAATACGTGACGAAGGATGAATCCGTAGGTTCTGCCTTTGACGCAACCAAGATTGCAACTGTCTGCAAGCAAATCTATTGCGAAGCTTTACTCTGGCGACTCAACCAATTTGGAGGTGACCCCAAGAAGGCATTTACTGGAAAGAACGCTTTGGATAAAAATCCTATTTGGTTGAACGAGGCTCACACAAAAGCAGTACCACAAAAGGTGAAAACCGTAAGTTTGGATACCACCTATACTATCCGTAAGGATGTTTCTCCCGATTTGAACGTAGCAAAGGTTGTGGATGTTAAAATCCGCCAGTTGCTTGAAGCACGTCTTGAAGCATACGGTGGTGACCCCAAGAAGGCATTTATCAATTTGGATGAGAATCCCATTTGGTTGAACGAGGCGCAAGGCATAAGCATCAAGCGCGTCACCATTTACGGTGTGAGCAATGCGCAATCGTTGCACGATAAGCGTGACAAGGAAAGTCGCTTGATTCTTGACGAACAGGGTAAGACTATTCCTGTTGACTTCGTCAATACATCCAACAACCACCATGTTGCCATTTATCAGAAACCTATGCTTGACAAGAAGGGGCTTCCAATTCTTGACGAGGACGGTATGCCTCGCATGGAATTAGAAGAATGTGTAGTTTCTTTCTACGAAGCCGTTGCACGCGTCAATCAAGGTCTTCCTGCAGTGGATAAGGAATACAAGCGTGAAGAAGGATGGAAATTCCTCTACACCATGAAGCAGAACGAATACTTCGTGTTAGAAGTAACCCAGAAGATA
>JAFOWI010000206.1 GCA_017425985.1 Bacteroidaceae bacterium
AGTACAGAGAACAGAGTACAGAGTACAACTGCCTTGCGGAATTTAGCGTTCGAGTCAAATCAAATTAAGATTATGAGGTCGCTTAGCTCGTGAGGTTTTTGGGTTATAAAACTCATCTCCGAATGGTTTTTCATTTCTCCTTTCTCCTTTTTCCTTTCCCATCGCTTGTTTACTAATTTTAACTTACAATGAAATATCTTGAATTTACCTTCACGCTCCAGCCACAAAACGAGGCTTACGAGGACGTACTCAGCGCCTTGCTTGCCGACATAGGTTTTGAAAGTTTTGTGCGCACCGCCTCGCTTGACCTTCCACGCATTGGCAGCGTTGACAACTTCCCCGAAGCGCCCATCTTCTCCGACGAAGCCGAAGTCGGACTCTACAAGGCTTACATCCAGACAGCGCTCTACGATGCCGACGCGCTGCAGTCGCTCATCGAGGACTTCCCCCTGCCCGACGTGAAAATCAGCTTTGAGCAAACCGAGGCTGAGGACAAGGACTGGAACGAAGAGTGGGAGAAAAACTACTTCCAACCCATCGTCATCGCTGACCGCTGCGTCATCTCCAGCACGTTCCACAAGGATGTGCCCTCGGCAGAGTATTCCATCAAGATTAATCCGCAGATGTCATTTGGCACAGGGCACCATGCCACCACTTCGCAAATGGTAGGTCGCTTGCTCGACGACGAACTTACGGGCAAAGAGGTGCTCGACATGGGATGCGGCACGAGCATCCTCGCCATCCTTGCCCGAATGCGCGGTGCAGCCCACTGCGTGGCTATCGACATCGACGAATGGTGCGTGAAGAACTCTGTGGAAAACATGGAGCTCAACCAGGTTGACGGCATCGACGTAGTCCTCGGAGACGCCGGTGTGCTCCCTGCTTACGGACCGTTCGACCTCGTCATTGCCAACATCAACCGCAACATTCTCCTTGCCGACATGCACCACTACGTGGCACACATGAAGCCCGGCGCAGCCATCTTTATGAGCGGCTTCTACAACGAGGACGTAGAAAAACTCGTAGCCCACGCCACATCGCAGGGCCTTGTGCTCACCGACGTGCGCAGTCAGGACGGCTGGGCTTGCATCAAGATGACATTGAACCAAAACTAAGGCTTCCGCCCGCTGCTACATCAGCGCCCGAGCCTCCCTGCAACCATCCACACGCTCATTATGACTACCCCCAATTCTCCTAAAGCATGGCTACTCGCAGCGCGCCCCAAGACGCTCTCGGCTGCGCTCATCCCTGTGGCAACAGCCACCGCCATGGCCTACGCTCACCACACCATGAAGTGGCAGGCAGCCCTGCTCTGCGCGCTCTTTGCCGTCCTCATGCAAGTGGCGTCGAACTTCATCAACGACCTCTACGACTTCCGCAAAGGCACCGACACCGCCGAACGCCTTGGCCCCAAGCGCGCATGTGCGCAAGGCTGGATTAGTCCCGGTGCCATGCGCATCGGTATCGCGGCGACGCTCATCGCAGCCTGCTGCGCCGGACTCTCACTCATCGCTTACGGCGGCTGGTGGCTCGTAGGTTTGGGCGCATGTTGCATAGTCTTCGCCTTTCTCTACACCACGCTCATGAGCTATCACGGCCTGGGCGACCTGCTCGTGTGGGCATTCTTCGGATTCGTGCCCGTCATAGGCACGTATTATGTGCAGGCAGGTTCGCTTCATAGCGACGTGTGGCTACTCTCGGCAGCATGCGGC
>JAFOWI010000207.1 GCA_017425985.1 Bacteroidaceae bacterium
CATACAGCGTAGGAGATGAACTTGAAACCGCGTGTTTCGTCGAACTTCTGCGCCGCCTTAATCAATCCGAGGTTGCCTTCGTCGATGAGGTCATTGAGCGCCAAGCCCTGGTTTTGGTACTGCTTAGCAACACTGACCACGAAGCGCAAGTTCGCACGTGTCAAACGGTCGAGTGCCTGCTGGTCGCCTTTGTGAATGCGTTGTGCCAATTCTACTTCTTCCTCAGTAGAAATAAGTTCTTCACGTCCGATTTCAACAAGGTACTTATCCAACGCCGCACTTGAGCGGTTCGTAATACATTTATTAATTTTTAGTTGTCGCATAGCGGTAGGTCTATTTTTTTGGACTGCAAAATTACGCCTTTTTATTGGCTCAAACAAATTTAGCACGCATGAAGTCCATTTTATTTTAATATTGAGTGGAAAACTGTCAAGCGGACACCTCAAATATTGGGTAGGTTTGGGGAGGATGGGCACCCTAGTGGGGGAATAAGGTCTTTAGGGTCGCTAAGAACGTGAAAGTGAAGTGGGAGGGATTTGCTGCGCGATGATTTTGGTCTCACGCAAAGGCGCGAAGGGGCGCGAAGATTTTTGGGCTTGCGCGGTGGATATCAGTAGGGGCCACTTTATGTCGGCCCGTACGCCGTATGCGGCATAATAATTTTATCTCACACAGACTTCACGGAATTCACAGAATTTGCGGTTCACTGCGTTCCCGCCCATCCGGATGGCAGCTGTACTCTGTTCTCTGTACTCTAAAAAAAGTTATTGGAACGGTGGGCACGCGGTTTGAATGACGGGCCGACACGGGGATCGGCCCCTACAGCATCCGCGACGATTTTGCGTCCGCGGTGGATTGAGATTATTGGAGAATAAAAAATCCGCATGTCGGGGCAGTGTTGGGCCGGACATGCGGATTTAGAGTTGGGTAGGTCGTCGCTTGCTGTTATTCGTACAGACTGAAACCTGCACGGGCATAGCGGACGAGTTGTAAATCGAAAATCAGGGTTGAATATGGAGGCAGGTTGCTCGACATGCTCGAACCTGCGTACCCCAAATCTGCCGGGATATAGAGCATCCAACGGTCGCCTACGTGCATATGCTGCAAAGCGGTGGTGAATCCTTCGACCGTGTTAGCAACATGGAGCGCTGTGGGCGTTGCAAACGTTGGATTGAACACTTCTTCGGGAGAGCTGTAAACGCCACTATGGTCGAACACACGACCTTCGGGATAAGAAACTGTGGGCATGGTGCGACCAATGTAGTTGACCAACACGGAGTCGGTATAGAGCGGACAACCTGCCCCCGTTCCACGCTCCTTGATGCGCACGCAGATGGAGTCGGTGTAGTCGAGCAAAGAGTGCTCTGTCTTCAGATACGAACGGAAGATGCGCCAATCGCAATGGGCCTCCCAGTCCGCCCCGTAAGTAGCCTTAGCCTCACTGACAGCTTCCTTGGCCCGGTTCAGCACTTCCAGAAAATAGTCGTCATTGCGCACTGTCCAGTTGTCGTAATCGGGGTCGGACATTTCCTCCTCGGAACATGCTGACAGTCCGAAGCTGCAAACCGCAATGATAAGCAGTTGATAAAAAAGTCTTTGCATTGCAAGATTCTTAAGGTGTTAAAGAGAAGGAGCGCTTCACTCGTAAGGAAAGAGCGCTGAGCACACGCTGTTCGCGGGGAACTACGCCTGCCGTACGCCCAAAATACTATCAGTTTTGGCTTGCACGAATGCAAAGCCAAAACTGATGGTGGGAGTGAAACGTATTTGCTTACTTGATTTTCTTCAAAAGCGAAGTGATGCTCACCTTGTCTTCGATAAGACTGCGGAGGTCGCTAATCTTCACGCGAGTCTGCTCCATAGTGTCGCGGTCGCGGAGGGTTACGCATCCGTCGGTGAGTGTGTCGTGGTCAACAGTGACGCAGAAAGGAGTACCTACAGCGTCCTGACGGCGGTAGCGCTTACCGATAGAGTCCTTTTCGTCGTACTTGCAGTTGAAGTGAAACTTGAGTTCGTCGATGATTTCGCGTGCCTTTTCGGGCAGACCGTCCTTCTTAACGAGGGGCATAACAGCGAGTTTTGTGGGCGCGAGTGCTGCGGGGAGCTTGAGCACTACGCGAGTTTCGCCATTTTCGAGCGCTTCTTCCTGGTAGCTATGACACATTACAGAGAGGAACATACGGTCCACACCGATAGATGTTTCGATAACATAGGGAGTGTAGCGTTCGTTGAGTTCGGGATCGAAGTATTCAATCTTCTTACCAGAGTATTGTGCGTGTTGTGAGAGGTCGAAGTTTGTACGGCTGTGGATACCTTCCACTTCCTTGAATCCGAAGGGCATGCGGAATTCAACGTCGCTCGCAGCATTGGCGTAGTGAGCAAGTTTTTCGTGGTCGTGGAAACGGTAGTTTTCAGCACCGAAACCGAGAGCCTGGTGCCATGCCATACGTGTATTCTTCCACTGTTCGAACCATTCGAGTTCTGTGCCGGGCTTTACGAAGAACTGCATTTCCATCTGTTCGAATTCGCGCATACGGAAGATGAACTGGCGCGCTACGATTTCGTTGCGGAAAGCCTTACCAATCTGTGCAATACCGAAGGGCACCTTCATGCGTCCAGTCTTCTGCACGTTGAGGTAGTTCACGAAGATACCCTGCGCTGTTTCGGGACGGAGGTAGATGGTTGAAGAACCTTCGGCAGTAGAACCCACTTCGGTCTTAAACATGAGGTTGAACTGGCGAACGTCAGTCCAGTTGCGTGTGCCGCTGATGGGGCAAACGATTTCTTCGTCAAGGATGATTTGCTTGAGTTCGTCGAGGTCGCTTGCGTTCATTGCAGCCGCGAAACGTTCGTGAAGTGCATCGCGCTTCTGCTGATTTTCGAGTACGCGAGCGTTGGTTGCGCGGAACTGTGCTTCGTCAAAGCTGTCGCCAAACTTCTTCTGCGCCTTTGCCACTTCCTTAGCAATCTTTTCTTCGTACTTCGCAATAGCGTCTTCAATGAGCACGTCTGCACGATAGCGCTTCTTAGAGTCGCGGTTGTCGATGAGGGGGTCGTTGAATGCGTCAACGTGGCCCGAAGCCTTCCACACTGTGGGGTGCATGAAGATGGCGCTGTCGATACCCACGATGTTGTCGTGAAGGAGCACCATGCTCTGCCACCAATATTGCTTGATGTTGTTCTTGAGTTCTACACCATTCTGCGCGTAGTCGTAAACTGCGCCGAGGCCATCATAAATTTCGCTTGAGGGGAATACAAAACCATATTCCTTACAGTGCGAAACGATTTTCTTGAAAACGTCTTCTTGTGCCATTGTATTTATTGATAATTATTAATCTAATTTGCCGGGAGCGGAGCGCAACTTTACTTGGCGTAGCGCTTCATTTCTCCTAATCAGCTGCAAAAATACGAAAAAACTTGAGTTCAACTCCCTATTTATACAGAATTTAGGCAAAATCCTTTGCGGAGTGGCCTATATTTATGAAAAAAACGTATTTTTGCATAATAGTTTATTCATTATTAAACAATACGCAAAATTGGTATTATCATCATGACGATAGTTGAACGTTTTTTGAAGTACGTTAGTTTCGACACACAGTCGGACGACGCTTCGGGCGTAACGCCCAGTACGGCAAAGCAGTTTGTCTTTGCTGAATATCTGAAGGAAGAACTGATTGCCATCGGTTTGGAAGACGTGGAGTTGGACGAACTCGGTTACCTTTACGCCACGCTTCCTGCGAATACCGACAAGCCTGTACCCACAATTGGTTTTATTGCCCACATGGACACGAGTCCCGATTGCTCGGGCAAAGACGTGAAACCTCGCATCGTGAAAAACTACGACGGCACGGATATCGTGCTTGATGCCGAAGCGGGTATTGTTACTACAGTTGAGAAATTCCCCGAACTGCTCCAGCATAAGGGTGAGGACATCATCGTTACTGACGGTCACACACTGCTCGGTGCTGACGATAAGGCGGGTATTGCCGAAATCGTTCAGGCGATGGTCTATCTCATGGAGCATCCCGAAATCAAGCACGGCAAGATTCGCGTAGGTTTCAATCCCGATGAAGAAATCGGACTCGGTGCGCACAAGTTCAACGTAGAGAAGTTTGGTTGCGAATGGGCCTACACGATGGACGGTAGCGAACTCGGTGAAATAGAGTTTGAAAACTTCAACGCTGCCGCAGCGAAATTGGACTTCACTGGCGTGAGCGTTCACCCCGGATATGCGAAGGACAAGATGATTAATGCGGGACGCGTTGCTGCAGAATTCATCAGCACACTTCCTGCGAATGAGACGCCCGAAACAACTACGGAATACGAAGGTTTCTTCCACCTCCTCGCAATGGAAGGCGGAGTTGAAAAGGCGAGCGCAACATTCATCATCCGCGACCACAACCGCCAAAAGTTTGAAGCGCGCAAGCAGCAGATGACCGACCTCGTAGCGCAGTTCAACGCCAAGTATGGTGAAGGTGTGGTGAAACTCACGCTCAACGACCAGTATTATAATATGCGTGAGAAGGTAGAACCTCAGATGCACATCATCGACACCGTAAAGCAAGCGATGCTCGACCTTGGCATCACACCTCAGGTGCGTGCCATCCGCGGTGGTACCGACGGTGCTCAACTCTCCTTCATGGGACTCCCCTGCCCCAACATCTTCGCCGGCGGTTTGAACTTCCACGGACCGCATGAGTTCTTACCCATACCTAATTTGGAAAAAGCAAGTCAGGTGGTGGTTAAAATCGCCGAGCTAACGGCTTTATAGAGTACAACTGACAGAGTACAGAGTACATCTCTATGCGGAGAATATTATCAACGAGTTGACAAAAATGTATTGATAACATTATGGGAATCAATAGTATTTTGCACACAAAAAGCAAAAGTTTTGCCTTACGTATCATTAGATTTTATAAATACCTTACGGAAGAAAAACGAGAATACGTACTTTCAAAACAACTATTGCGGTCTGGCACCAGCATTGGTGCAAATATACGCGAAAGTTACTCTGCTCAAAGTCAAGCTGACTTTATCCACAAATTATCCATTGCGTTAAAAGAGGCGGATGAGAGTGCTTATTGGTTGGAACTCCTTGTTGAAAGCGAAACCATTGACACAATAATGTTTGACTCTCTGTACAACGACCTTAAAGAGGTATCCTCTATGCTTGCTGCCTCTATTAAAACTGCGAAAGCAAATCTTGCACCTCAAAATACATAAACAATATTTAACCATTTAATAATTGAGTGACATAGTGCGGTAGCCAGTTGTACTCTGTTATCTGTACTCTGTACTCTAAACAAAATCTTATGGCAAACATTCCTGAATTCAAGTATGCTCCTATGTTCCAGCTTGGAAAGGACACTACAGAGTATTACCTCCTCACGAAAGACCACGTTAGCGTTGGCGAGTTTGAAGGTCACCCCATTCTTAAGGTGGAAGCTGAAGGTATCACTAAGATGATCAATCAGGCATTCCGAGACGTTTCTTTCCTCCTTCGCCGTGCACACAACGAGCAGGTGGCAAAGATTCTTTCAGACCCCGAAGCTTCGGACAACGACAAGTACGTAGCGCTTACCTTCCTCCGCAATGCTGAAGTAGCAGCGAAGGGTCAACTCCCCCTCTGCCAGGACACAGGTACTGCCATCATCCACGCTGAAAAGGGTCAGCAGGTGTGGACAGGTTTCTGCGATGAAGAAGCGATTGCAAAGGGTGTTTACAAGACTTACACGGAAGAAAACCTCCGCTACTCTCAGAACGCACCCCTCAACATGTACGATGAAGTCAACACGCGTTGCAACCTCCCTGCGCAGATTGACATCGAAGCAACTCACGGCATGGAATACGAATTCCTTTGCGTGACAAAGGGTGGCGGTTCGGCAAACAAGACGTACCTCTATCAGGAAACAAAGGCAATTTTGAACCCTGCGACGCTCGTACCCTTCCTCGTAGGTAAAATGAAGACGCTCGGAACAGCGGCTTGTCCTCCTTACCACATCGCTGTAGTTATCGGCGGTACGTCTGCTGAAAAGAACCTCCTCACGGTGAAACTCGCATCTACGAAGTTCTACGACAACCTCCCCACAACGGGCGACGAAACAGGTCGTGCCTTCCGCGACATCGAACTCGAAGAACAACTCTTGAAGGAAGCACAGAACATCGGTCTTGGTGCACAGTTTGGCGGTAAGTACTTTGCTCACGACATCCGTGTGGTTCGCCTCCCCCGTCACGGTGCAAGTTGCCCCGTAGGTCTCGGTGTAAGCTGCTCAGCCGACCGCAACATCAAGTGTAAGATCAACAAGGACGGTATCTGGATTGAAAAGATGGACGACAATCCCGGCAACCTCATTCCCGAAGCACTCCGTCAGGCTGGCGAAGGCGACGTTGTACGCATCGACCTCAACCAACCCATGAGCGAAATCCTCAAGCAACTCGACAAGTATCCCGTTAGCACGCGCCTCTCACTCAACGGTACCATTATCGTGGGTCGCGACATTGCGCATGCTAAGATTAAGGAACGCCTCGACGCTGGTCTTCCCATGCCCGAATACTTGAAGAACCACCCCGTTTACTACGCTGGTCCTGCAAAGACTCCCGCTGGTATGGCTTGCGGTTCGATGGGTCCCACTACAGCAGGACGTATGGACTCTTATGTTGACCTCTTCCAGAGTCACGAAGGTTCTATGGTGATGCTCGCTAAGGGTAACCGTTCGCAGCAGGTTACAGACGCTTGTAAGAAGCACGGCGGTTTCTACCTCGGTTCTATCGGTGGTCCTGCAGCAATCCTTGCGCAGAACAACATTAAGAGCATCGAGTGTGTAGAATATCCCGAACTCGGCATGGAAGCTATCTGGAAGATTGAGGTGGAAGACTTCCCCGCATTCATTCTCGTTGACAACAAGGGCAACGACTTCTTCCAGCAGATTAAGCCTACTTGTAGTTGTAAGTAAGGCCGTTGGAAAGGAGAAAGGAGAAATGAGAAAG